>NZ_JBSWXD010000003.1:0-132122 GCF_056160425.1 Micromonospora sp. ABR4_055 | reverse complement strand
CTTCGCGGGCGACGCGGGTGACTTCGTCGGCGAACGACGACAGTTGGTCGACCATGGTGTTGACGGTCGATTTGAGTTCGAGGATCTCGCCCTGTGCGTCGACGGTGATCTTCTGGGAGAGGTCACCCTTGGCGACGGCGGTGGTGACCGAGGCGATGTTGCGGACCTGGCTGGTGAGGTTGGAGGCCATCGAGTTGACGTTGTCGGTGAGGTCGCGCCAGGTGCCGGAGACGCCCTTGACCTGGGCCTGGCCGCCGAGTTTGCCCTCGGTGCCGACTTCGCGGGCGACGCGGGTGACTTCGTCGGCGAACGACGACAGTTGGTCGACCATGGTGTTGACGGTCGATTTGAGTTCGAGGATCTCGCCGCGTGCGTCGACGGTGATCTTCTGTGACAGGTCGCCCTTGGCGACCGCCGTGGAGACCTGGGCGATGTTGCGGACCTGGGCGGTCAGGTTGGAGGCCATCGAGTTGACGTTGTCGGTCAGGTCCCGCCACGTCCCGGCCACCCCGCGCACCTGGGCCTGGCCGCCGAGTTTGCCCTCGGTGCCGACTTCGCGGGCGACGCGGGTGACTTCGTCGGCGAACGACGACAGTTGGTCGACCATGGTGTTGACGGTCGATTTGAGTTCGAGGATCTCGCCGCGTGCGTCGACGGTGATCTTCTGGGAGAGGTCGCCCTTGGCGACGGCGGTGGTGACCGAGGCGATGTTGCGGACCTGGCTGGTGAGGTTGGAGGCCATCGAGTTGACGTTGTCGGTGAGGTCGCGCCAGGTGCCGGAGACGCCCTTGACCTGCGCCTGGCCGCCGAGTTTGCCTTCCGTGCCGACTTCGCGGGCGACGCGGGTGACTTCGTCGGCGAACAGCGACAGTTGGTCGACCATGGTGTTGACGGTCGATTTGAGTTCGAGGATCTCGCCGCGTGCGTCGACGGTGATCTTCTGTGACAGGTCGCCCTTGGCGACCGCCGTGGAGACCTGGGAGATGTTGCGAACCTGACTGGTCAGGTTGCCGGCCAGCTGGTTCACGTTCTGCGTGAGGTCACGCCACGTCCCGGAGAGCCCGCGGACCTGGGCCTGCCCGCCCAGCTTGCCCTCGATACCGACCTCGCGGGCGACCCGGGTGACCTCGTCGGCGAACCACGACAGCTGATCCACCATCGTGTTCACCGTCGACTTCAGTTCGAGAATCTCACCCTGGGCGGCGACGGTGATCTTCTGTGACAGGTCGCCCTTGGCGACCGCCGTGGAGACCTGGGCGATGTTGCGGACCTGGGCGGTCAGGTTCGACGCCATCGAGTTGACGCTGTCGGTCAGGTCCTTCCAGGTGCCGGCCACGTTCGGCACCTGGGCCTGCCCGCCCAGCTTGCCCTCCGTACCGACCTCGCGGGCGACCCGGGTGACCTGCTCGGCGAACAACCGCAGCGTGTCGGTCAGCATGTTGATCGTGTCGGCGAGCTCGGCGACCTCACCCTTGGCCGACACGGTGATCTTCTGCGACAGGTCGCCCCGCGACATCGCGGTGGCCACCTGGGAGATCGACCGGACCTGGTGGGTCAGGTTGGAGGCCATCGAGTTGACGTTGTCGGTCAGGTCCTTCCAGGTGCCGGAGACCCCCTTGACCCGCGCCTGGCCACCCAGCTTGCCCTCGGTGCCCACCTCCCGGGCGACCCGGGTGACCTCGTCGGCGAACGACGACAGCTGGCCGACCATCGTGTTCACCGTCCGGCCGATCCGCAGGAACTCGCCGCGCAGCGGCTGTCCGTCGATCTCCAGCTCCATGTGCTGGGACAGGTCACCTTCGGCGACCGCCCGGATCACCCGGGCGATCTCGGTAGTCGGTCGACCCAGGTCGTCGATCAGCGCGTTGATCGCCTGGTGGTTGTCCGCCCAGGCGCCGCCGAAGCCCTCCTCGTCGAGGCGTTCGCTGAGCCGGCCGTCCCGGCCGACGATCCGGCTGATCCGGCGCAGGTCCAGGTGCTGACGTTCCTGCAGCGAGACCACCTCGTTGAAGGCGTCGGCGACCTCGCCGGCCACCCCGACCCGGCGGGGCAGCCGTACCTTCAGATCCCCCTGCCCCACCCGGCGCAGCGCCTCGGCGAGCTCGGTCAGCAGCGCGGTCTCGTCGATCGCCGGCCGTTGGTCGGAGGACAGCTGTTTCGCGCTGGTCATAACTCCTCGCTCAGCTCTGGGAGTGGGCTGACCTCATCATTGCTCGACTACCGTGGCAGATGCGAGGCGCATGCCCGCACCAATCTGTCAGGGGATCGGAGGAACCGGCAGGTGACAGCTAGGGCCGAGCGTTCCGCCACCGGCACCGGGAGTGAGCATGTCCGGCGGGTTCGCCTGCCGGCCGACCGACGGACCCCGGCCACCGCACGTGCGGTGGTCAGGTCGGTACTGTCCGAAGCTGCCCTGGATGAACTGATCAACGAGGCGCTGCTGCTCACCACCGAGCTGTCCACCAACGCGGTCGTGCACGCCGGCACCGAGCTGATCATCGAGGTGGTGGCCGACCCGGTCGGGCTGACCGTCACGGTCACCGACTTCGCCGCCGGCCCGATCGAGAACGTCGCCGCGCTGCCCCGCAACGAGCGGCAGAACATCTCCGAGGTGTCCGAGCGGGGCCGGGGCCTGCTCCTCGTCGACCACTTCGCCAGCCGGTGGGGCACCACCCACCTGCGCACCGGCAAGGGGGTCTGGTTCCGGCTCGACCGGCACGGCACCCCACCGGCACCGGACGACTGGTTTCCGCCGGTGCCGGCCGGCACCCGGCTGGCACCCGCCGCCGACGATGATCACCACACCCGGCCGCCGGCCGCGCCCAGCGCCGGGACACTCGCCGCGCTGATGCAGGCCGGGCCGGAACCGCATGCCGACGATCCGCTCGCGGACCTGGCCGGCAGCCTGCTCGCCCGGGTCGCGGACCTGGTCGGCGCGGCCGGTGGCACCGTCCGGCTGGACCGTGGCGACGGCAACGGGGTCCAGATCCTGGCGCGGTACGGCCGGCAGCCACGCTCCGGTGAACTGCTGCGCGTACCGCTGACCGTGCACCGGCCGTACTCCGGGGAACTCGAACTCGACGCCGCGCCGTCGGACTACGCCCGGCCACTGGCCGCGCTTGTCGCCGAGCGGCTTTCGCTGCACCTGGAGAACGACCGGCTGCGCCGCGCCGACCTGCGCCGGCAGACCTGGCTGACCTTCCTGGCCGAAGCGAGTGAACTGCTCGCCCAGTCACTCGACGTCGACCTGACGATGGCGCTGATCCCGCAGCTGGTGGTGCCCCGGCTCGGCCGGTGGTGCGCGGTGCACACCGCGGACGAGTGGGGCCAGCTGCAGCTGGCCGCCGCGAGCCACACCGACGAGACGGTCCTGCCCGCGCTGCACGCCACGCTGCGCGAGTCCGGCCCCGACTCGGTGCTGGCCCGGCTGCGGGAGGCGTCGCGCAGCGGATCACAGGTGCCGCTCGGCGCGCCGATGGAGGGCTTCGCCGTACCGCTGGTGGCCCGGGGTCAGCGGCTCGGCACCCTCGCGGTCGGCCGGCACCAACGGCACCGACACGACCCGGACGAGGTGTCGGTCCTGGAAGACGTCGCCCGGCGGGCCGCGCTGGCCATCGACAACGCCCGGATTCATCAGGAACGCAGGCGGGTCGCGCACACCCTGCAACAGTCGCTGCTGCCGCCGGGACTGCCCACCATCGGCGGGATCGGGCTGGCCGCCGAGTACGTGCCCAGCGGCGACGCGGTCGAGGTCGGCGGGGATTTCTACGACGTGGTGCCGCTGTCGGAGGGCCGCTGGCTGGTGGTGGTCGGCGACGTGTCCGGCAAGGGGGTGCAGGCCGCCACCGTCACCGGCCTGGTCCGGGACGTCATCCGGGTGCTGGTACGCGACGGAAAGGCGTTGCCGGAGGTGCTGGCCCGGCTCAACGACACGCTCGTCGAGCGGGGCGGCGGCCGCTACTGCACCCTCGCGATGGCCGCCGTGACGGTGACCGCCGACCACCAGCTGGACGTCCGGCTGCACCTGGCCGGCCACGACCGGCCGGTGCTGATCAGCGGGTACGGGCAGGCCCGGTTCGTCGGTGCCGGCGGCACGGCGCTCGGGCTGCTGGAGGAGATCGTCGCGCCGTCGGTGGATCTCAGTTTGGCACCCGGCGACTCGCTGGTCTTCTACACCGACGGGATCACCGAGCGGCGCAACGGGCGGGAGCTGTTCGGCGCCGAGCGGCTGCGCCGTGCCGCGGCACCGCTGGCCGGCTTCTCCGCCGACGTGGTGGCGGCCCGGCTGCGCACCACGACGCTGGACTTCTCGGTCGAGGCACCTCGCGACGACATCGCGATCCTGGTGGTACGCAACGAGCCGGCGACGAAGGCCGGCCCGGCCGGCCTTCGCCGCCCACCCAGACCAGCGCGTGACCGACTGACCGGGTGACCCGGTCACGACCCGCCGGTGAACCGGCCGGGCGCCAGCCGGTGCTGCGGGTCGAACCGTTGCTTGAGCTCAAGTAGCCGGGGCAGGCCCGGCCGGTGGCCCCAGATGTCGACGGCCTGTCGGACCTCGGCGGGCGCGGTCAGCACCACGCAGCTGCCGCTGCGCGCCAGCAGCACCGACCGAACCGTCGCCAGGGTCTCGGCGACCCGCTCCGGCGTGGTCGACCCGGGAAGTACGGCGTGCACCAGGCCGGTGCCGACCGAACCGCGAACACCGATGGGTGCGCCGACCGCGTCGCGCACCGCGTAGATCGCGGCGTGCAGGTGCGCGGCCGGTACGTCGAGCCGCAGAGCGATGTCGCTGGCGGTAAACGGGTAACGCCGCCACCAGACCGGCGGTCGGGCGGTGTCGACGGCGTCCCCGCCGAGCAGTGCCGCCGCCCGGCCGGCGCGTTGCCGGTTCAGACCCGGCTCGCCCTCGAACAGCACCGCGAGCTGCCCACCGGGCGGCACCTGGGACGGCCGGACGGTGCGCGCGGCGTGTGCCGGCAGGTCCAGCTCGACCGCCACCGGGTGCAGCCCGTCGACGGTCAGCTCGCCGACCAGGTCGCGTACCTCCAGCGGGGTGTGCACGGTACGTCGCACCCAGCGTCGGTCGGCCGGCACCGGCTGCAGCCGGACCGTCGCGGCGACCAGCACCGCCAGGGCCCCCTGCGAACCGCAGAGCAGCTGGGGCGGTTCGTCACCGGCGTCGTCAGTCTCCGACGCCGCCCGGACCAGCCGCCCGGCGGCGTCGACGTAGTCGACCCCGGTGACGTGCCGGCACGGCGGACCGTGCCGGTGGCTCAATGGTCCGGTCTCGTCGGTGGCGACGATCCCGCCGACCGTCGCCGACGCGGAGGGCGGGTCCAGCGGCATCCGCCAGCCGGCCCGGCCGACGGCCTGCTGGGCGGTGTGCAGCGGGGTGCCCGCGCCGACCCGGACGGTGCGTGATCCTGGCGGGCGGTGCCAGACGCCGGCCAGCCGGGAGGTGTCCAGCACGATGTCCACCTGGGACGGTGGAGTCCACCAGTCCAGTTTGCTGCCGGAGCCGCGGGGGATCAGGGTCAGATCCCGGTCGGCGCACAGGCGCAGCACCTCGGCGGTCGCCGAGGCCGTGCCCGGTGCCGCCACCCAACGCGGAGCGGCGGCCGCCACCTCGTCGTCCGGGCCGGCGTCGCGCACGTGCGCGGCACCACAGATCTCAGCCAGTCGAGCGGCCACGTCCTGAATCACCGTCGAGTCACCCCCCGCGCTGATCGTACACGTGTTCTAATCGATCCGGATTGGCCGTGCGGCGTGCCGCCGCGACCGGGCGGCCCGCTCCGGGCGGTACCGTGGCCGGGTGACGACCCAGACACCGGTTCCGCCGACCGCCAAGCGTGTCCCGACCGAGCGCGTCCACCACGGCGACACGGTCGTCGACGACTACGCCTGGCTCGCCGCCAAGGACGACCCGGACACGATCGCCTACCTGCAGGCGGAGAACGCCTACACCGAGGGTGCCACGGCACACCTCGCCGCGCTGCGCGAAACACTGTTCGGCGAGACGAAGCGGCGTACTCAGGAGACCGACCTGTCGGTACCGACCCGCAAGGGCGACTACTGGTACTACACCCGGACCGTCGAAGGCCAGCAGTACGGCATCCACTGCCGGCTTGCCGTCCGGCCCGGCGATTCGGCCCCGCCGGCCACTGTCGACGGCGTGTCGATCGACGGCGAGGAGATTCTGCTCGACGGCAACGCCCTCGCCGAGGGGCATGACTTCTTCGCGATGGGCACCTTCGACGTCAGCCCGGACGGCCGCTGGCTGGCGTACTCCACCGACTTCTCCGGCGACGAGCGCTTCACCCTGCGGATCAAGGACCTGGCCACCGGCGAGGTGCTGCCCGACGAGGTGCCGTCGACCTTTTACGGCACCGCCTGGTCGGCCGACGGCAGCGCGCTGTTCTACCTGACCGTGGACGACGCGTGGCGGCCGTACCGGGTCTGGCGCCACCAGATCGGCACCGGCGCGGACCGCGACGTCATCGTCCACCAGGAGGACGACGAGCGGTTCTGGGTCGGCGTCGAGCTGACCCGCTCCGAGCGGTTCATCCTGATCGACGCGCACAGCAAGACCACCAGCGAGGTACGGGCACTGCCGGCCACCGACCCGACCGCCGAGCCTGTGGTCATCGCCCCGCGCCGGCAGGGGGTGGACTACTCGGTCGAGCACCATGGGCACCGGTTCCTGATCCTGCACAACGACGGCGCGGAGGACTTCGCCCTCGCGTACACCTCTGTGGACGCCCCCGGCGACTGGGTGCCGCTGATCGGGCACACCCCCGGCACCCGGCTCGAATCGGTGGACGCGTTCGCCAACCACCTGGTGGTGTCGCTGCGTACTGACGGACTGACCGGGCTGCGGGTGCTCCCGGTCGGCAGTACCGACACCTTCGACATCGAGTTCCCCGAACCGATCTACAGCGTCGGGCTGGACGCCAACCCCGAGTACACCACCACCAGCCTGCGGATCCGGTACACCTCGCTGATCACCCCCGACTCCATCTACGACTACGACCTGGTCACCCGTGACCTGGCGCTGCGCAAGCGCAAGCCGGTGCTCGGCGGCTACGACCCGGCCGGCTACGAGCAGCACCGGGAGTGGGCGGTCGCCGACGACGGCACCCGGGTGCCGATCTCGGTGGTGTGCCGCGCCGGGACTCCCCGGGACGGTTCCGCGCCGTGCGTGATCTACGGGTACGGGTCGTATGAGATCAGCATGGACCCGTGGTTCTCGGTGCCCCGGCTGTCGTTGCTGGACCGTGGCGTGGTGTTCGCCGTGGCGCACGTGCGGGGCGGCGGTGAGCTGGGCCGGCGTTGGTACGACGACGGCAAGATGATGGCCAAGAAGAACTCGTTCACCGACTTCGTGGCCTGCGCCCGACATCTGGTGAAGGCGGGCTGGACCACCTCGGACCGGCTGATCGCCCGGGGCGGTTCAGCCGGCGGGCTGCTGATGGGCGCGGTGGTCAACCTCGCCCCGGACGCGTTCGGCGGGATCGTGGCGCAGGTGCCGTTCGTGGACGCGCTGAACACGATCCTCGACCCGACGCTGCCGTTGACGGTCACCGAGTGGGAGGAATGGGGCAACCCTCTGGAGGACCCCGACGTGTACGCGTACATGCGCTCGTACACCCCGTACGAGAACGTCGCCGCCGTCGACTACCCGCCGATCCTGGCCGTGACCAGCCTCAACGACACCCGGGTCTTCTACCACGAGCCGGCGAAGTGGGTGGCGAAACTGCGCGCGGTGGCTCCCGGCGGGTCGTACCTGCTGAAGACGGAGATGGGTGCCGGTCACGGCGGCCCGAGCGGGCGCTACGACGCCTGGCACGAGGAGGCCTTCGTCACGGCCTGGATCCTGGACCGGGTGGGGCTGGCCGGCTGACCCGGCCGGCGGACGGGACCCGCCGTCGCCGCGATGACGTCGGTCGCGGCGGGTTCCCGACGGCCTGGGATTATGGTTGCTGAGCAAGGAACTCCCGGTCCTGCGCGGACGACAGCAAGTGGAGTACCGTTCGAGCGGAATGGCTGGAGGTCTCGAATGTCCCTGACGGTGCAGACGGAGCAGCGTGGCGACGTCGTCGTCGTGTCGGTCGGTGGTGAGTTGGACATGGCCACCGCACCCCAGCTCCAGGACCAGATAACGGATCTACTGGACAAAGGTCGCAGTCGGCTGGTCTTCGATCTGGCCGACGTGTCGTTCTGCGACTCCACCGGTCTGTCGGTCTTCGTCCGGGCGAAGAACGGGTGCGACGAGGCCGGCGGCGTCGTCCGGCTCGCCGCGCCGCAGCGCGGGGTGCTGCGCATCCTGGAGGTCAGCGGCCTGGTCGAGGTCCTGCAGACCTTCCCGAGCGTCGACGAAGCGGTCTCGGCGCCACAGCCGGCTGCGGCCGACTGACCGAGGCGGTGCCCGCCTCGTCCTCGATCCAGCGGGGCCGGGCGATCGCCCAGCCCGTACCGGTCTGCACCAGCAGCGCCACACCGAGCAGCGCGATCGGCACCAACCAGCCGCCGGTCTGCTCGTACAGCAGACCGACCGAGAGCGGGCCGAGCGCGGCGATCAGGTAACCGGTGCTCTGGGTGAACGCCGACAACGACACCACGCCGGCCCCGGTCCGCGCCCGGAGCCCGACCATCGCCAGCGCCAGCGGGAAGGTGCCCTGACCGAGCGCGAGCAGCACCATCCACACCAGGGCACCCTGGTACGGCAGCCAGAGCAGCCCCGCGTAGCTGAGTGCGGACGCCACGGTGGTGCCGAGCACAAGCGGCCGCAGGCTCGACATCCGGGTGGCCAGCGTCGGCATCAGCAGCGCGATCGGCACAGCGACCGCAGTGACCCCGGCCAGCAGCAGCCCGGCGGTCTCCGGTCGGAAACCGGCGTCGCGAAACACCTGCGCCAGCCAACCCATCTGGGCGTACGCGCCGAACGACTGTGCGCCGAAGAAGCCGGCCATCAGCCAACCGAGCCGGGTCCGGCCCGGTCGGATCACGGCCGTCGCGCCCGGCCGTGCCAGCGGTCGCTCGCCGACGGTGCCGCTCGCCGGTCGCTCGCCGACGGTGCCGGGCGTGCCGGTCGCCGGGCGTCGTCGGTCCCGCCAGGCGACCGGCACCCAGAACGCTGCGGCGGCGACGGCGATCAGCGCCCAGAAGCCGAGCCCGGCCCGCCAGCTGCCGGCCGCGTGGGCGATCGGGACCGCGGTACCGGCCGACACCGACGCACCGATCGTCAACGACATCATGTACGCGCCGGTGACCAGGCCGGCCCGGTGCGGGAAGTATTGCCGGACCAGCATCGGCAGCAGCACGTTCGCCACCGCGATTCCGGCCAGGGCCAGGGCGCTGGTCGCCACGAACAACCAGGCGGAGCTGATGGTGACCCGGAGCAGTTGACCGGTGGCGAGCGCCGCCATCGAGGCCACCAGCAGCCGCGGTGGCGAGAATCGGCGGACCAGCCACGGGGTGAACGCGCCGACCGAGGCGAAGGCCAACGCCGGCAGCATGGTCACCACGCCGGCCAGCAGGCCGGACAGTGCCAGGCCGGTACGGACCTCGTCCAGCAGCGGGCCGAGGCTGGTGATCGCGAGCCGCAGGTTGAGCGCGACGAGGATCATCGCGATCAGCACCACGACTGTGCCACGCCGGGCGGCCCCGGTGGTCGCCGTCCCGGCCGGTGCAGTGGCCGGCACCGGCTGGATCCGCCCAGTCGTGGTTGGCCCAGTCGTGCTTGGCCCCGACACGGCCCGCCCCGATGAGGTCTGCCTCGGCATGGTCGACCCCGGTGCGGTCCGGGTAGCCGGGCGGCCGGTGAGGGCGGTTGGCGGAGTCATGTCGACCATCCTAAAATCATGGGATGATTTATGGTCGGGTGATGTAACGGATGACACCCTCGGCAGCTTCCCCGTCGGCACCTGCCGGCCGGTCCGGCACTTCCCGCAGGTCCCGGCAGACTCTGGTCCGCCAGGCGATCGACTCGTTGCGCGAGCAGATCGCCGCCGGCGACTGGCCGCTCGGCACCCGGATCCCGACCGAACCACGGCTGGCCGAGGCGCTCGGCGTCGGGCGCAACACGGTCCGGGAGGCGGTACGCGCGTTGGTGCACGCCGGCGTGCTGGAGTGCCGACAAGGCTCCGGCACCTATGTGATCTCCACCGACGAGTTGGCCGGTGCGGTGGCCCGCCGCTGTGCCTCCGCCGAGTGGCGGGAGACCGTGGAGGTCCGCCGGGCGTTCGAGGTCGAGGCGGCCCGGCTGGCGGCGCAGCGGCGTACCCCGTCGGACGTGGCGTCGCTGGACGCAGCGCTGGCCGACCGCGAGGCGGCCTGGCGCGGGGGCGACCTGGCCCGGTTCGTCGACGCGGACCTGACGCTGCACCGGGCGATCATGGCCGCCTCGCACAACGTGATGCTGTCCGAGCTGTACGACTCGATCGGCGCTGCGATGCGGGCCACCGTCGCCGAGGCGGTCGGCCCGGACCTGCACCCGGACCGGCACGTCGACCACGCCCGGCTGGTTGCGGCGATCCGCGACGGTGACCCGGAGCGGGCGGCCAGCGAGGCGGCCGCCTACCTCGGCACCGACTGACTCGCGACGCTCACGCAAGACTGACCCCGCGACGCTCACGCCCCGAGGGCCGGACCCCGGGGGGCGGGGCCCGGCCCTCGTACTGACCAGCGGCGTTGCGCGGTAGTGGCGCGCTGCTTCGGTGCTGCTGCGGATCGGTGCGGTGGGTCAGCTGTTCCAGTGCTGGGCGACTAGCTCGGCGGCCTGGGTCTCCCACTGCGCGTAGTGGAACGGGAACGCCGACACCTGGACGGTCTGGGCGGCCTCGGTCAGCGGCATGTCCTGCCAGCCGTCGACGGCCCTGAGCCCGTTCAGGAACGCGGTGGTGGAGTACTCGACGTCGGTGATCTGCTCGACGGTGCCCCAACCCGACGACGGGCGCTGCTGGAACAGGCCCTGCGAGTCGTGGTCGTTGCGGTCACCGAGGTGGCCGAGGTTCTCCAGCTTGGACTCCTGCAGGGCGGTGGCGATGGCGACCACGGCGGCCCGCTCGTCCATGCCGGCCTTCTTCGTGGCGGCGATGATGCCCTTGACGTTGTCGGTCTGCTCGCCGGACAGGGTGATGCGGGACTGTTCGCCCTGCACGCCGTGCGGGGTCAACTTGCCGGTGTCGACGCGGTCGCCGGTGTCGACGCGGTCGCTGGTGGCGACGCGGTCGCTGGTGGCGCCGGTGTCACTCGTGGTGACGGCGGTGTCCGTGGTGGCAGCCCGGACGCCGGGGGTGTGCTGGGCGGCCAGAGCGGGGGCGGCGATCGCGCCGCCGGCCATGGCCAGCCCGGCGATGCCGAGGGCGGTGTTCCGCAGCTTGTCGCGGAGGGTACCGGTGATGATCGTGTTCATGGGGGGTCCACCTCTCCGTGCCGGGGGATCGCCGTTCCAGGTGGTGCGGGGGCGGACCATGCACAACGACCGCCGGTCACCAGGCATTCCACCCCGTGGCCGGGGTCGGGCAGCGGGGCGTGCGCCGGCGGGGCGGGCAGATCGTCGCGGTAGGTTGTCGACCGATATTCCGCTCAGCTGCCGGGAGTGCCCCTCATGATCAACGGCTTCAAGAATTTCATCCTGCGCGGGAACGTTGTCGACCTGGCGGTCGGCATCGTCATCGGTGCGGCGTTCACCGCCGTGGTGACCCAGTTGACCAAGTCGTTCCTGGAGCCGTTCATCAGGCTGCTGGCCGTACTGCTGACCGGCGAGGAGGGCATCGGCGGTGCTGGGTTCACGGTCCGTGGCGTCGTCTTCGACTGGCCGGCATTCGTCAACGCGGTGATCACCTTCGTGCTCACCGCCGCCGCGCTGTACTTCCTGGTCGTCATGCCGATGAACCGGCTCGCGGAGCGTCGGCGTCGGGGCGAGGAGCCGCCGCCGGCCGCGCCGAGCGAGGAAATCAAGTTGCTGACCGAGATCCGGGACGCCCTGGTGACCCGCCGCACCGACCGGTGATTCAAAGAGCTATCCGTGGTTGCCTTGTTACTCCCAGCACTTGAAAAGTGGCGGCGACGGGACGTGATCTGCGTGACACTTGACGCATGGAGCAGCTAGCCGGGATCACGTCCCAGGACTGCGCAACCCCTACCCGACCTGTCGCCGACCTTGGCCGACCGACCGCCCAGCCCGCTGGTGGGCGGGCGGTAGCCACCCTTGTCCGACCCCGCTGCGACGACCCCACCTGCGGTACCTGCTACCAGCGGCCGGAGACGGACTGACCGCCGTGCCCGGGTCGGTCGCCCGATCCGGTGGCCACCCGCCACTGCCGTATCCTCTCGAACAGATGTTCGATAGGGTCCGTCGGGTGGAGCAGCGTAAACACTGGTGGAACGGCAGTTGGGGACGGCTGGCCCGGCGGGACGTGTTCCTCCGCGCCGACGCCGACAGGTGGTTCGTCGAGGCCCGGGTCGGCGGCGCCGAGGGCAGGTCCCGGTTCACCGAGTACGACACCGAGGAGTCCGCGTACGACGCGGTCCGTCGCCTGATCGACGGCCCCGGCGCCTGGCGCGAGGTCTCCGACGGACGGTTTGTCGCACGCCGACACGGGGAACCGGACGTCCATGAACGCGGCTGACGCATCTGTGACAGACCGGATCACCACCGGCATGCCGGTGGTCGACGCACGGGGCGAGAAGATCGGCACGGTCGCCCTGGTCCGTCCGGCGGATCCGAACGCGGTGACGGTCGAAGGCGCCGTCGATCCGCAGGACGCGATCGGTGACGAGGTGCCCCACCCGGAGGTGGGCGACGAGCCGGCCACCGCGCCCGACGTGGCGGCCCGGCTGCTACGTACCGGCTTCATCAAGATCAGCACGACGGAGCCGGCGGCGCTGCCGGGCGGTGTCGGCTACGCCAGCGTCGAACAGTTGGCGGCGGTCGACGCCGGGGTGGTCCGTCTAGCGGTGCCCCGGTCCGAGGTGACACCACCGGCCTGACCGGCGGTATGGTCACTGACCGGACCGACAGGTGGGTGGCGGGCCCCGACCCGGCTGCGAACCGGGCGGTCTGGCCGGCTGTGGACCTGGCAGTCCGGCCGGCTGCGACCTTGGGCGGTCCGGCGGGTGGTCCGCGACGGTGGGAGGCGACGTGGCGCGCGGTGGTGTCTTCTGCATCGAGGGGCAGTGGCATCGCGACCTGAACGAGCGCGGCTCGGTGCTGCCGACCCTGGAGCTGCTGGAACGGCTCAGCCGGATCCGGTTCATCCACCGCGACGCCGCCACCCCCGACGAACTCGCCTACTTCCTGGACCGCTGGCTGCTGCGCCAGTACGCCGACTACCGGGTCGGCTTCTTCGCCATGCACGGCGAGCCGACCAAACTGTGCCTGACCGAACGGCACCACGTCGACCTGGACGACGTGGCCGAGCAGATGGCCGGCCGGTGCGCCGGCAAGCGGCTGTACTTCGGCAGCTGTTCGGTGCTGCGCGCCTCCGACGCCCGGATGCGCGAGTTCCTCGCCACCACCGGGGCCTCGCTGATCTGCGGCTACACCCGGGAGGTCGACTGGGTGGAGTCGGCGGCGTTCGAGACGGTGCTGCTCGACGTGCTCGCCAACGGGGTCTACAACAACGCCGCCGAGCTGCGGATGGGCTCGTCGCACTGGGCGCCACTGGCGGCGTACCTGGGCTTCCGGATCGTCTACGCCAACGGCCGGACCTGGCGCCCGGCCGGCCGACAACGCGCGTCAGCCGGCCGGCAGCCGGGACCGGCGGGGCCCGAGCAGGCAGCAACCGGCACCCAGCAGGTGCCGATACAGGGCGGCAGGGCCAGGAGCGGCGCGCGGAGCAGGCCTTCGGGCATCGCACGGAAAGATCGATAGCGAGCCAGGTCCACCTGGCCGAATCTGCTTGCGGTCGAGCGCGATTCTCCGCCGATTCCGCCGTTTCATGACACTGGTCATGATCAATTGAGAAGTGGTCGGGCGGGTGCTGTCGAGTTGTCGACTTCCACCCTGGACTGTGACGCGCCGATGCCGGAGGATCGGGGGCGTGAGTTTCGCTTCTTGAATCTGTGAGGTGACACGTTGAGCGATCCGAATGAATTTCGACAAGTGCTGAAGCAAATGCGAATGCAGCTCGGGATGTCTCAGGATGCGCTCGGTGCGGAGGTGCACATCAGTGGTTCCCAGATCGGGAACTACGAGTCAGGGCGGCCGATCCCACCCGACGACGTGCTGGCTGGCCTGGTCGCTGTGCTCAAGGCGGGGCCCGAGCTGCAGGAGCTTGCCGAGCGGGCACGCGGTGAGGCGGTCGCGCCCTGGCTACGGTCCTGGGTGGAGAACGAGCGCCGAGCGGCCATCATGCGTACCTGCCATGCCAATCTCGTCCCCGGGCTGCTGCAGACCGAGGCGTACGCCCGGTCGGTGATCGCGGCCGGGCCGCACACCGAGGTCCAGGTCGAGGAGATTACCCGGGAACGGATGGCGCGGCAGGCGGCGACCCTGGGTCGCGAGGATCCGTTGCTGTTGCACGCGATCATCGGCGAGGCGGCGCTGCGGATCGGTGACTCGGTGATCATGAAAGAGCAGCTGGATCACCTGGTCGGGGTGGGATTCCTCCCCAACGTCGTGGTGCGGGTGGTGCCGTTCTCGGCAGGGCCGCATCCCGCGCTGACCGGCGCGTTCGAGATCGCCACCCTGATCGAGGGAGCAACCGTCGTCTACCGGGACAGCGTCGACGAGGGAGAGGTGGTCACCGGGCTTGCGACCGTACGCAACGTGCAGCGAGCATGGGAGTTGGTGTCCGCACGGGCGCTACCGTGTGACCTGTCCCGTGACCTGATGATGAGGGTGGTCGATGACCATGAGCACCGAATTGAACTGGCGAAAGAGCACCCGGAGCGGCACTAACGGCGGGTCCTGCGTGGAGGTGGCCGATAACCAGCCGGGTCGGGTGTACGTCCGGGACACGAAGGACCGCGACGGCGGAACGCTGGCCTTCGTGCCGGCGGCCTGGCGTGGGTTCGTCGACCTGGCCAAGCGGGCCGGCTCCGCAAGCTGACCGTATCAAGATCAGGTGAGCGCTATGGACCTCACCCCGCTGTTGAGAGGTCCATAGCGCTCACCTGATCTTGGGATGTCGGTCGGGTCAGCCGCCCACCAGCCGAAGCTCGTCGTGCAGACTGCGGGCGACGTACGCCATCGAGGCCTCGGCCGCCGGCTGCACCATCGCCGGCACCCGGGATTCGGTCAGCGCGGCGACCGCGTAGATCTGGCCGTTGGCGTGTTCCACGACGCCGATCTCGTGCCGCAGGTTGAGCAGGGTGCCGGTCTTCGACGACCAGCGGGCAGCATCGGAGCTGAAGTCGGGCGCGAGTCGCTGTCGCAGCACGTTGTCACCCATCAGTTCGCGGACCCGGCCGGCAACCTGTTGGTTCATCGTGGCCGGCAGCCAGAGTTCGTGCAGGAGGTCGACGAAGGCGCGGGCCGATCCGGTACTGGCCCGGCTGACGTCGAGTTGGGCGACCGGGTGGCCGTGACCGGCGGTTGCCGCGCCGATGGCCAACGACTGCGCCAGGTGACTCTCCTGCGGGGCGAACCGTTCGGCAGGGGTGTCGGTCAGGTCACTGATCGGGTGCCGGACGATAATTCCGGACAACCCGAGCCGGCGCAGCCCGATGGTGACCTCCGCTGGCGGCGTGAGGTCGAACAACGCGTCGGCGGCGGCACCGTCGCTGATCGCCGTACTGAGATAGAGCAGGTCCTCGAGGGCCACCGTGGCCGGGTGGCGGAACTTGCTCAACCCGGTCGGGCCGGGCACAGCGACCCGGTTCGGGCGCACCAGGGTCGGCGCCGCCGGATCGAGTTCCCCCCGGTGGATCCGGTCCAACGTGACTACCGCCAGTGGGACCTTGACCAGCGATGCCGCCGGGAACTCCAGGTCGGGGTCGATGCCAAGTTCGTCGCCGGTACGCAGATCTCGGACCAGGACGGAGCCACGGAGTCCCGCCTCGTCGAGGGTGGCTCGTGCCAGCCGCAGCACCTTGGCGACGCCCATACCTTCCTCACCGTTGCTCGTCGGGCGGGGCACCGAGGCAGGTCCGCACTACGGCGTCCGGTAGGTCGTGCAACCGCCGGGCGTCCTCGGCCAACCCGGCCGCGATGTCGTAGCCTCGGGCGAACACCTGCTCGCCGATCGGGTGCCAGCGCAGCCCGAGATCCCGGGCCTGACTGGCCGAGCAGAGCAACAAGTCGCCGCTGTCGCCGCCGTACACGTCGGCGAGCGCGGCGACGAGTCCGGTGGCGATCCTGACCTGCGCGGGTGCCAGACCAACGGACTGGGCGAGGCGGACCATCCGATCCCGTACATGCGGGACGTCGTCTTCAGGCTGAATCCAGATCCGGTTGCCGGCCCGGTCACGCCGAAACCGACCAGGGCGCAGCGCGGCGAGGAAGATCGGGTCGGCGGCGTCGCCGGTGGAGCCGTCGGACGAGCCGGCAAGCCCCAGCGGTACCTGCCACCGGCTGCCGTCGGGTGCCACGGCGAGCAGCGCCGCGCGTACCTCCAAGCCGTGGACCAGGTCGGCGCGCTCCGCCGGATCGGCGGGGACCAGATCCAGTTGCAGGCCGTCGGTCCGGGCTTCGGTGACCAACCGGGCCAGCCGCCGGGGCGGGCAGATCGCCGGAACGGCCAGCCGGAGCGGGCGCAGTCGGGCCTGCTCGGCGTTGTGTTCCAGGGTGTCCGCGAAGTCGACCAAGCGCCGGGCCGAGGGCAGCACGTCCCGCCCGAAGGCGGTCAGGGTGACGGCGCGTGACGAGCGGTCGAACAGCCGGGCACCGAGGTGCTGTTCGAGGGTGGCGATCCGCCGGCTGGCCACGGACTGCGGGATGCGGGCCGCCGCAGCGCCGATGGTGAAGCTGCCGTGGGCGCTGACCGCAACGAAAGCCCGGCAGGCGGCCACCACGTCCACGGCAGCTGATTCTATGCCCGGTTCTATGCCGAATCAGCATCAGAACGCGCACCGTCGTCTTTTACCGCATCCGACTCCTCTGCCAGGCTGACTGACATCCCAAGTGCACCTGGAAAGGATGCTTCGCATGACCTTGCGTACCTGTGTCCGTATCGCCGTCGCGGTGGTGGCGCTCGTACCGCTGGCGGGCTGTGCGACCTCGGGGTCGCCCGACGCCGCCCCGAGCGCTGTCGGGCAGCCGACCACGACGGCGACCACCGGCGCACACCTGGTCGAGCTCCGACGCCTGGAGGAAAGCTTCGACGCCCGGCTCGGCGTCTACGCCGTCGACACCGGCACGGGCCAGACTGTCGAACACCGGGCAGACGAGCGGTTCGCGTACGCCTCGACCTTCAAGCCACTCGCCGCAGCCGCAGTGTTCGACCAGACCACCGGCGCCGAGCTCGATCAGGTGATCCGTTACACCGCCGACGACCTGGTCACCTATTCACCGATCACGGAACAGCACGTCGACACCGGCATGCCGCTGCGCGACATCGCCGACGCGGCGATCCGGTACAGCGACAACACCGCCGGCAATCTGTTGCTGGAGCAGCTCGGTGGCCCAGACGGCTTCGAGAAGCGGCTGCGGGAGATCGGCGACGACGTGACCGATCCGGACCGCTGGGAGACCGAGCTGAACGACTACACCCCGGGCGACCCCCGGGACACCAGCACCCCGCGGGCGCTGGCCGGAAGCCTGCGGGCGTACGCCGTCGGCGACGCGCTCGCCACGGACGACCGGGACCTGCTGGTCGACCTGTTGGTGGCGAACACAACCGGTGACGAGCTGATCCGGGCCGGCGTGCCGGATGGCTGGCGCGTCGGAGACAAGACCGGTGCCGCCGGATACGGCACGCGCAACGACATCGCCGTGATCTGGCCGCCGGCCGGCCAACCGATCGTGCTGGCGGTGCTTTCCGACCGGGAAGGCCCGGATGCCGGGTACGACAACGCGCTGATCGCACAGGCCGCGCGGGTCGTCGTCGCCGAACTGCGGCCGTGAGATCCGGGTCCGGCTGTGAGACCCGGGTTCGGCCGAGAGACCCGGCCGGTCGTAAGACCCGGGTGGTCCGGACCCGGGTCAGTCGGGTGCCAGGCGGTGGGTGAGTGCGGTGTGCCGGCGGCCTGCCCCGGCGGTTCGGACCGCGATCGCGATCGCCTTGCGCGAGCCGACCAGCACGACGAGCTTCTTCGCCCGGGTCACCGCCGTGTAGAGCAGGTTGCGCTGCAGCAGCGTGTACGAACTCATCGTCACCGGGATGACCACCGCCGGGTACTCGCTGCCCTGTGAGCGGTGCACGGTGATCGCGTACGCGTGCTGCAGCTCGTCCAGCTCGTCGAACTCGTACTCGATGTCCTCGTCCTCGTCGGTGCGGACGGTGAGCTTGCGGTCCTCGGTGCTGACCGCGGTGACGACTCCGATGGTGCCGTTGAAGACTCCGGCGGTGCCCTTGTCGTAGTTGTTGCGGATCTGGATGACCTTGTCGTTGATCCGGAACACCCGGGCGCCGTGCCGCCGCTCCGGCCGGTCGTCGCGCGGCGGGGCAAGCGCCTCCTGCAGGGCGGTGTTCAGGTTGCCGGCGCCGGCCGGGCCCCGGTGCATCGGGGCGAGCACCTGGATGTCGCGGGCCGGCACCCGGAACTTGCGCGGGATCCGCCGGGCGACGATGTCCACCACCAGGCCGGCGACCGCCTCCGGCTCGTCGGCCGCGAACAGGAAGAAGTCGGCCATGCCGTCGGTGCGCGGCTGCTCGCCGGCGTTGATCCGGTGCGCGTTGACCACCACCCCGGACTCCTGGGCCTGCCGGAAGATCCGGGTCAACCGGACCTGCGGTACGGCCGGGGCGGCGAGCACGTCGCGCAGCACCTCGCCGGCACCGACCGACGGCAACTGGTCGACGTCGCCGACCAGCAGCAGGTGGGCACCGGGTGCCACCGCCTTGACCAGCTTGTTGGCCAGGATCAGGTCGAGCATCGAGGCCTCGTCGACGACGATCAGGTCCGCGTCGATCGGGTTGTCCCGGTCGTACGTCGGATCGCCGCCCGGCCGCAGTTGCAGCAGCCGGTGCACGGTTGCCGCCGGGTGACCGGTGAGCTCGGTCATCCG
Organism: Micromonospora sp. ABR4_055; assembly: GCF_056160425.1. Classification (NCBI taxonomy): domain Bacteria; kingdom Bacillati; phylum Actinomycetota; class Actinomycetes; order Micromonosporales; family Micromonosporaceae; genus Micromonospora; species Micromonospora sp. ABR4_055. The sequence goes on along the minus strand of NZ_JBSWXD010000003.1, from coordinate 113,005 downwards.
TTTCGCCGCCCGGCCGGTCGGCGCGGCCAGCACGATCTTGGCACCCTTGGCGGCGGCCAGCGTGATGATCGACTTGACGGTGAACGACTTGCCGCAGCCCGGCCCGCCGGTGAGCACCGCCACCTTCGAGGTCAGCGCCAGGCGTACCGCCTGCTCCTGCTCGGGGGCGAGGTCGGCGCCGGTGCCGGCGCGCAGCCAGGCCAGCGCCCGGCCCCAGTCGACGTCGGCGAACGCCGACAACCGGTCGGCCCGGTGGTGCAGCAGCCGCAGCAGGCTGCCGGCCAGTGAGCATTCGGCGCGGTGGAACGGCACCAGGTAGACGGCCGGGATGATGCCGCCCTCGCTGGTCGGGTTCGGCACCGCCTCGCGTACCACGCCTTCCTCCGTGACCAGCGCGGTGAGCGCGTCGCGGACCAGTTCGACGGCGACGCCGAGGATGCCGGCGGCGTCGGTGCACAGGTTGGGCTCCGGCAGGTAGCAGTGGCCGTGGTCGGCGGCCTCGGAGAGGGTGTACTGGATGCCGGCCTTGATCCGTTCCGGGCTGTCGTGCGGGATGCCGACTGCCTGGGCGATGGTGTCGGCGGTCTTGAACCCGATGCCCCAGACGTCGGCGGCCAGCCGGTACGGCTCGTTGCGGACGACCGAGATCGACCCGTCGCCGTACTTCTTGTAGATCCGTACGGCGAGCGAGGTGGTGACCCCGACCCCCTGCAGGAAGATCATCACTTCCTTGATCGCCTGCTGTTCGATCCACGCCTTGGCGATCAGGGAGGTCCGTTTCGGCCCGAGACCGGGCACTTCGACCAGCCGGCCAGCCTCTTCCTCGATGATTCGTAGCGTGTCGGCGCCGAAGTGGGCGACGATCCGGCCGGCCATCTTCGGCCCGATCCCCTTGATCAGGCCGGATCCGAGGTACCGCTCGATGCCCTGCACGGTGGCCGGCAGCACCGTGGTGTACGAGTGGACCTCGAACTGTCGGCCGTACTTCGGGTGCGACCCCCACCGGCCGACCAGCCGGATGCTCTCCCCCGGCTGTACGCCGAGCAGCGAGCCGACCACGGTCAGCAGGTCGGTGCCGGACCGGTCGGTGGCGACCCGGGCGATGGTGTAGCCGGTCTCCTCGTTGGCATAGGTGATCCGTTCCAGGACCGCCTCCAGCACCGCTGCCGGGTGTCGGGCCGGGTGCGCGGCCGGGGGCGTGGCTGGCGGCGTGGTCGGGGGCGCTGCGGAGGGCGTGGCCGGGGCGGCGGTGGGTCCGGTGGTGGCGGTCACCGGTCGATTATCCGACCGGCGTGTCGGCGTACCCGCTCGCCTGCAGCTCGAACAGTTCCCGGTACAGCCCGTCGGCGGCGAGCAGCTCGTCGTGCGTACCGGCCTCGACCAGCCGACCCGACCGCAGCACGTAGATCCGGTCGGCCTGACGGACGTTCGCCAGCCGGTGAGTGATCAGTACGACGGTCCGGTCCGGCCGGCGGCGGAGCTGCTGGAACAGAGCGTGTTCGGCGCGGGCGTCCAGCGCCGCCGACGGTTCGTCGCAGATCAGCAGCGGCGCGTCGCGGTAGATGCCGCGGGCGGCGACCAGCCGCTGCCACTGGCCACCGGACAGGTCGTGGCCCTCCCGGAAGTTGCGGTCGAGCAGCGTCCGATACCCCCGGGGCAGGCTCTCGATCATGTCGTGGGCGGTGGCGGCCGTCGCGGCGTCTACCATGGACGGCCGTACCCGGTCGCCCGCTGCCTGGTGGTGGTCCGGACGACCGGGCTCAGCCTGGTCGTGGCCTGGCCGGCCGATGGTGATGTTCTGCCCGGCGGTGAACGGGAACCGCCACCAGTCCTGGCTCACCACCGCGACCTGGCCGGCGAGCCGCTGCGGGTCGATCTCGTCGATGTCGACGCCGTCCCAGCGGATGGTGCCGCTGCTCGGCCGGTACAGCCCGGCGATCAGCTTGGCCAGCGACGACTTTCCAGAGCCGTTCTCGCCGACCAGCGCGACCACCTCACCCCGACGCAGGGTCAGGCTGACTCCGTCGACCGCCGGCCGGTCGGTGTCCGGGTAGCTCAGGCTGACGCCGTCCAGCTCGATTTCGTCGTACCCGCCGATCCGCCGGCCGCCGGCCGGTGGCACCTGCCGGTCGGCGCGGGCCAGGAAGTCGCGGTAGTCGCGGTAGTACAGCGCGTCCTCGTACAGCGCGTTGGTGGCGTGGATGGCGGTGTTCAGGTTGGCCCGGGCCGCCTGGAGCGCGATCATCGCGGTGGCGGCGGCGGCCAGCGGGATCATGCCGACCAGGAGCAGACCGCCGAGTACGGCGTAGACGACGAAGGCAGCGGTACCGCTGAACGCACCCCCGACGACCCGGGTGCCGGTCTGCGCCCGCACCAACCGCAGCTGGGCCCGGGTCTCGGTGGTCATCGTGCGGTGATACTCGCCGAGCAGGAAGTCCCGCATCTGGTAGGTGCGGATTTCCGCAGCGGTGTGCCGGTTGGCCATCAGGTGGGCCAACATCCACATCCGCCGCCGCCGGGTGATCCGGGCCAGCAACGCGAGGTACTCGCGGCGGGCGATCCGAATGGCGGTGACGGCGGCCGGTACCGCCGCCAGCAGCAGACACGGCAGCAGCAGCGGCTCGATGACGGTGACCGCTGCGGCGGTGGCGGCCACCCCGACGACCCCGGTGGTGAGGTTCACCGCGTCATCGACAATGGACGCCGCTTCGACGGTGCCCCGGTCGCGGGCCCGGTCCATCTCCTCGGCGAAGCCGGCGTCGTCGAACGCGGCCAGCTCCACCGACGTGGTGGCCTCGAACAGCCGTAGCTCGGCCCGGTAGGTGACCTGTGGCATCAGCCGGGCCTGGGCCCAGCCGGCGGCGATGGTCAGTCCGCCCCGGGCCGCCACGGCGAGCGCGGCGACGGCGAGCGCCGGGGCGGCCGCGCGGATCCGGTCCGGCGTCGGCCCGGAGGCGAACAGTTCCCGCAGTACGCTGCTGGTGGCCAGCAGCCCGAAGGTGGTCATCACCCCGGCCACGACGTTCAGCCCGATCGCGGCGACCGTGTCGCGTGGGCTCACCGACCAGGCCAACTTGACCGCCTCGGCGAGGATTCCGGGCAGCCGGCGGGCGACCGTCCAGAAGCTGGTCTCGGCGAACCCGCGGGCGTGGTGCATCCAGTCCGCGTCGGCGAGTTCGGGCAGCGCCTCGCCGTCGTCGGGGAAGCCGTCGGATGGTTGCGCGGCAGCGGAAGCTTTCTGCTGAATAGGCCACATACGTCCGAATCCTTTGTCGTCGGCCTGCCGCAGGGGCGGACGGAACGTAGCGTGGAGGCTACTGAAGGATATGTGGTCGGTGATGCCGGTGAGTGTCGTACCGGCTATCCATGGCAAACTTTCGATCGGCTGGCGAACGGCCGCCCACCGCGCCGGTGGCGAACGGCCGCCCACCGCGCCGGTGGCGAACGGCCGCCCACCGCGCCGGTGGCGAACGGCCGCCCACCCCGACGGAAGAAGGCCACCGACCGATGGACCAGCAGCAACTGCAGACGCTCCGACAGCTGTACGTGCGACAGCGCATCCGGTTGATGGTCAACCAGTACGAGGTCCGCGCCGTCGGCCCGGACGGCGCACCCGGGCCGCTGCTCGCCTTCGCCCAGCAGAAGCGGCTGGCCTTCCGCGAACAGGTCACCCTCTACGCCGACGACCAGCGCCAGCGGCCCGTACTCGGGTTCAAGGCCCGGCAGGTGATCGACCTCGGGGCGACCTACGACGTGACGGATGCCGCCGGCCACCCGATCGGACTGTTCCGTAAGGACTTCGCCCGGTCGCTGCTGCGCTCCACCTGGCACCTGGAGCAGCCCGGCATCGGGGTGGCGACCGGCGCGGAACGCAACATGGTGGTCGCCCTGCTGCGCCGGTTCAGTGACCTGCTTTCCTGGCTGCCGTACCACTTCGACTTCACCATCGACGGCCAGCCGGCCTTCTCCGTGGTGCGCAGGTGGGGCCTGCGGGACAACTACCAGGTCGACATCCATCACCCGCAACTGGACCGTCGGCTGGTGATCGCCATGGCCGTCGCGCTGGACGCCCTGCAGTCGCGGTGACCCGCCGATCCTGCCCCGGGGCGGCCGGTGGTGCCGTCCCGGCAGCCGGGCCGGGGAGGCCGCTGGCGTACCGGCTTCACTAAGATATCGATTTGTGATGGCCGGATGTGGGCAAGCGACCACCAGTCTGGACCGGCGGCTGCGGCAGACCCGGGAGCGCCACTTCGTCGGCCGAGCCGCCGAGCTCGCCCTGCTGCGGCAGGCGTTGGAGCGCGCCCCCGAGCCGCTCGGAGTGCTCTACCTGCACGGGCCGGGTGGCATCGGCAAGTCCACCCTGCTGCGGTACTTCGGGGACGAGGCGGCCGCCGCCGGACGACGGGTGGTGCATGTGGATGGAAGGGCGGTCAGTCCGTCTCCGGCCCGGTTCGAGCTCGCCGCCGCTGATGCGCTGGCCGACGAGACGGCGGTGCTGCTGGTCGACTCATTCGAGCACTGCCAGGGGCTGGAGGACTGGCTGCGGGACCGGTTTCTGCCCCGACTGCCGGAGTCCGTCCTGGTGGTGCTGGCCGGCCGGGGCGGCCCCGGGCCGCAGTGGCGGGCCGATCCGGCCTGGCGTGACCTGCTGAAAGTGATCCCGATGGGCAACCTGTCCCGGGAGCACGCCGTCGCGCTGCTCAACCGCCGGGGCGTACCGCCGGATCTGCACCCCTCGGTGTTGTCGTTCGCCGGCGGCCACCCGCTGGCGCTGCGGCTCGCCGCCGAGGTCGCGGTCACCCACGAGGCCGCCGCCACCGCCGCCTGGCGGCCCAGCCTGAACGTGGTGGAGACCCTGCTCACCCAGCTGATCGGGGAGACGCCGTCGCCACTGCACCGGCAGGCGCTGGAGATCTGCGCGCACGCCCAGACGACCACTGAAGGACTGCTGCGGGCGGCCCTGGACTGCGACCCCGGGCCGATCTTCGCCTGGCTGCGTGAGTTGCCGTTCATCGAGTCCGACGCCCGCGGCCTGCGCCCGCACGATGTGGTCCGCGACGCGCTCAACGACGACCTGCGCTGGCGCGACCCGCAGGGCTACGAGACCATGCACCGGCGGCTGCACGCCTACCTGCTCGAGCAGGCGTTGGCCGCCACCGGGCCGGCGGTGCTGCCGGCGGTCGGCGCGATGATGTACCTGCAACGGCACGCGCAGGAGATCCGCCGCTACTTCACCTTCGCCGGCGAGGGCGAGGCCTACGAGGATCCGTACCAGCCGGCGGACCGGTCGACGGTGCTGGACCTCGCAGGTGAGGCCGAAGGCCCGGAGTCCGCCGCGCTGGTCGGCTTCTGGCTGGACCGCCGGCCCGAGGGCTGCCACGTCTACCGCAGTTCTGCCACCGGCGAGGTGGTGGGCTTCATGATCTGGCTGGACCTGGACGACCCGCAGCCGGCCGAGCTGGAAACCGATCCGGTCGTCGACACCGCCTGGCGGCACTGCCGGGCCAGCGCCCCGCTGCGCGGCCGCGAACACATCGGCCTGGCCCGGTTCATGGTGCATCGCCCGCCCTACCAGCGGCCGTCGCCGGTGACCGACATGATCCAGATGCGGATGCTGGCCCACTACCTGCATGACAAGGGTCTGGCCCTGCACTATCTGGTGCTGCACGACGCCGAGTTCTGGGGGCCGAACCTGGCCTACTTCGACGACCATCCGGTCGAGACGGTGCCGCAGGTCGGCGGACGCCCGTACCACCTGTTCTTCCACGACTGGCGGGTCACCCCGCTGATGCACTGGCTCGATCACAACCAGCAGCAACTGCTGTACGGGCTGCAGCCTCGTCCCGCCCGGCCCGGTGCCGACCTGCTGGTGCTGTCCCGCCCCGAGTTCGACGCCGCGGTCCGGTCCGCGATGCGGGCCTGGCGCCGCCCCGACGCACTGGCCACCAACCCGCTGGTCCGTACGCGGCTGGTCGCCGAACGTCCGGACGGCGACCCGGTCGACGCTTTACGGGGCGTCCTCGGCGCCGCGCTCGACGGCCTGCGTGACGACGTCCGGTCACACCGGGTGCTGGTCACCACGTTCGTGCACGGCACCCCGACGCAGGAGGCGGCAGCGGACCGGCTCGGTCTGCCGTACAGCACCTACCGGCGGCACCTGACCCGGGCACTGGACCGGATCAGCGACGCCCTGTGGCACCGCGAACTGCACGGCGGACCTGCACGGGCCCGACCGTAGCTGAGCGACGGTCCGGTTACGACTCCCGGCGCCACAACAGCTCACAGACCCGGTCGATGGCGGCCCGCAGATGCCGCTTGTACGTGCTGGCCGGCAGGCCGAGCCGGTCCGCCGCCGCCTCCTGGGTGGTCGGCCCGGCGAGGTAGGTGGCGGACAGCACCCGGTACAGCTTGGCGTCGCGGGGGTCGTGCCGCAGCGACTCCGCCGTGTCGGTCAACAGCGTCCGCAGCGTGTCCACCGGGTCCCGGACGCTTGCCTGATCGGCGTCGGAGCCACCCCCGGGGTCGACCACCAGCCGGCTGCCGGTCAGCGGGTTGGCCCGCAGCGCCGACCCGTCGTGCAGCCGTCGCAGCGCCGACCGGACCGCCGCGTCGAAGTCGGGCCGGGACAGCACCGTATGGACCGGGGTCGCGACAGTGGTGGTCGCGGCCGTCGAGGACCGGACCGGCGCGGCGGTCAGCGGCCACGCGGTCACCCGGGCCGCCCACACATCCACCGGGACCGCCCGCCAGTCGTGCGCGTACAGGTCGTACGCTCGGCCGTCCACCACCGGCCGGGGCCGGACCGGCTGGTGGTCGATGAACTCCGCCACCCCGACCGCCTCGTCCGCCAGCGTGAGGAACGACCAGGCGAGACGCTCCGAGCGGATCCACCACTGAAGGGTCCGGACGTGCATCAGATTCCGGACCGCGGAGCGCCGCCGCGCCGCCAGCGGGTAGCTGAACCGGGTGAGCAGGATGTGTTCGCCGGCCCGTGGCTGCGCGGCTGCGGCATGCCGCCACACCGCCGCGACCACCGGGTCGGCGGCGACCTCGTCCGGATCCGGACCGGTCAGCCGCAGCGTCACCTGGAACCCGGCGATGGCCCCGTCGTGCGAGCGCCGGTACACGTCGAACGCCTCCGGCTGGCGGTCCAGCCAGAAGCCGACCAGATCGTCGGCGCCGTCGCCGGATTCCCGCACGATCCGTCGCAGGGTGGCGTGGTCGCCGGGTGCCATCCGGTCCGGGTAGACCGCGCCGCCGCCGTGGCGCAGCGCGAACGGCGCCATCACGGCGGTGTCCTGCAGGATGTGGTACAGCGAGCGGACCGCCGGTAGGACGGCATCGCCGCTGGCGGCCCGTGCCCGGTGCAGCAGGTGGGCCGCCACCCGGGCGTGCATCACCTGGTAGCCGTGCGGGTCCCGCCAGCGCAGATCCGTGTCCAGCACACTGCGTACCACGTCGTGCGGGACGACCCCATCACGGTCACTTTGGACGAATGGTAGCCGGCGCAGCCAGGCGAACAGCTCCGCCGCCGCCTCGCCGACCACCGAACGCAGCAGGTCCTCGGTGGTGGTCAGCGCGTGTGAGCAGGTCTCCAGCGCGAGCCGGTGTCGCGCCGACGGCAGCTCGCCGACCAGATGGTGCAGCAGGGTCGCGACGACGTCCGGGGTCGGCGTCCAGGTGGCGGCGGCCCGGCGGTCACCGACGGCGACCGCGGCGGAGAGGTTGAGCGCGAGCGGATGGCCGCCGGCGAAACGCAGCACCGCGTCCCAGAGTTCACGTGGTACGCCGCGCCGGTCCAGCAGCTCGGTCGCCGCGGCCGGTGGCAGGCCGCTGAGGCTCTCGACCCGCAGTACGCCGGACCAGCCGAGGTCGGCCTGCCACTCGCAGTCCGGTGCCTGCCGGCTGGCGACCACCACGACGACCCCGTCCGGGATGCGCGGCAGGAACCGGTCCCGCAACCAGCCTTCCAGGCCCTGGCAGCGTTCGAACGTGTCGACGAGCAGGACGGCCGGCGCACCGCTGAGCGCGGCGTAGGCTGCTGCGGTGAATCCGGCCGGGGACGGGTCGATGCCGGCACCGTCGACCTGGACGACGATCCGGCCGGCGTCGCGGGCGAGGGCCGAGAACCGACGCAGCAACATGGACTTGCCGATGCCGCCGGGGCCGTGCACGAACCACACCGGACATCCGTCGGGCGTGCCGGCGAGCGCGGCCCGGAAGGCGTCCAGTTCGGCGGTACGGCCGACGAACGCCTCCTCGCGGGCCGTTCCCAGTCGGTTTGCCAGCCGCCCAGCCACCGCACCCCCCGTGATCTGGTCCACCCGGCATACTACGGTGGGTTACCGCCGGTGCTGAACGGCAGCCCGGCTGCTGCGTCGAGTGGTCGACCCGCTTCGCTGGCCGGTAGCAGCCCGTCGCGCCAAGTGTCCGTCTGGGTGTCCCCGACGGTCCAAATTGGCGATCAGGGCGGCCACCGGTCTGGACCGTGTTCACGCTGACTCCCCGCACTTGTCGGTCCCTGACGGCGTCGCCCGCCCGGCGGGTCGCAGCTCGTCGCCGCCGACGGCGACGGACTCGCCGGTGATCTCCAGGCGCAGCCCGTCGGCGGTCGCGGTCAGCCCCTGGTACGCCAGCCCGGCCGGCAGCTCGGGCAGTTCCCGTTCGATCCGGCGTTCGCCGAGGGCACCGGCGCCGACGGCACCGGCCAGCTGGTCGGCGGAGCGGCGCAGCCCGAATACCTCGACCTCCACCGGCTCGATCCGCAACATCCGGCCGTCGAGCACGGGTACGGCGTACACGGTCACCGGCACGGCCTGGCCGAAGCTCGTCGCTATCAGGTCGACGATCAGCTGGCCGTTGCCGCTGCCGCGAATCTGCACGTCGGCCCCGGAGAGCAGACCGCCGCCGGAGTCCGCGGCCTCGCCGTCGGACCGGTCCTCGGTCCCGCTGTCGGACCGGTTGCCGGCCAGCGCGTCCAGTCGCGTGAGGTCGACCGTGAGCGCGGCGTACAGCCGACCGATCCGGATCTCGACGGGGCCCGACCCGGTGGAGCCGGCACCGGCCGCCGCCAGGTCGCCGTCGATCTCGACGTCGGACACCTCGGCGGTGACCCCGGCGATCGGCAGGTCGCTTTCGCCGAAGCGGTCGGCGGTGACGGTGAGACCGGCGAACCGGCCCGCCAACGCCTGCGTCACGAACGGGAAGCCGTTTACGTCGACCTGCGGCGGCTCGGCCAGCCCGAGGACACAGCCGACGGCGTCGGCGAGCCGGCCGCCGACCACCCCGGCGGCGATCCGGTCCGCGACGACCAGACTCCCGGGGATCAGCAGCGCCGCGGTGAGCAGCAGCCATCCCCGTCGGTTGCGAGGTCTCCAGATGCGCATGCCCCGATCACACCCGGCCGGGGTGCAAGCCGGACGTGAGTTCGATGAGAACCCGTTAAGAACTGCCCGCACCGCTGCAACCGCACCCGCTCGTCCCGTGGTTCCGGGCGGCGGCTGAAGCTGTAGGTACTATTGTTGAGTTGTAGGCACAGTTAGGGGGTCAGGTTGAGCACCGTGTCCGTACGTGAATTCTCGTACAACCCGAGTGCCATGTTCGCCAGGGTCGAGCGTGGCGAAACGCTCGAGGTCACCCGGCACGGCACCGTGATCGCCGTGCTGCTACCTGGTTCGGCCGCCCTCAGCCGCTACTCGCCGCTGGTCGCGAAGGGCCTGATCAGACTCGCCACGACCACGACGAGCGACCTGGACCAAATCCCGCACTTCGACGTACCAGAGGACGTGTCACCGCTGGACCTGCTGCTCGAAGCCCGTGAGGACGAGGACCGTTGATCTACCTTGACTCCTCGGCTCTCGTCACCCTCGTCTCTGGCCGGTCGTACGCGCCCGAGTTGCGCGAGTACCTTGCCGATCAACCTGCGGCACCGATGGCCACGTCGACCCTCGGGTTCGTCGAGACCGTCCGTACCCTCGACACGATCGGTGACTACCCCGACATGATGTCGGATCTGCTGCGCAACTTCACCGAGATCCTGCTGACCGCCGAGGTCCGGGACGCCGCCGCGCTCATACCATCAGGTGCGCGGTCCCTGGACGCGATCCACATCGCAAGCGCCCAGGTGCTGGGCGACGCCCTGACGGTCCTGATCAGTTACGACAAGCGGATGCTGGACATCGCCCGCACGATCGGACTACCGACAGCCTGCCCCGGTCTCAGCTAGGTCGCTGGGTCGGGTACGGCGTTACTAGCCCAGGCCTGCTCGGCCGCAGCACTTCTTGTACTTGGCGCCCGACCCGCACCAGCACGGATCGTTGCGTGCCGGCGGCCAGACGATCGTGTCCTGGTCGGCGGCCAGCCTGGCGTACCGAGTCTTCACCGCTGAGTCGAGCGGCGACTCACCGATCCGCTCGGCGAACTCCGACAACCCGGCAACCGTGGCTGGCACCACGCGGATGGCCGGCACCCCGCTTTCGGCCAGGCCGCGCCAGCGACGCTCCGCCGCCGGGAAGTACACCTCGTCAGGGTCGACGTACGCGTCGGGCCACCGGCGGCGGGCCTCGGCCCGCTCGGCGCGCTGAAACACCAGCAGCCGCAACTGGTCAGGTATCCGACCCGACTCGAAGTGCTCACGCGCCTCGTCCAGGGTCGTCGGCAGTCCGGTCGGCTCGGCCATCCGCTGCGCCGGTGCCGCCGGAGCTATCTCGTCGGTGGCGTCGGCCGGCAACCCGAGCCGGCGCCGGACCTCGCGGCGGCCCCAAACCAGCACCGACGACATCTGCATCCAGCCGTTCGGCCCGCGCAGCGCCTCGAGATCGTCCGCCGTCAGGCGAGCGACGGCCCGGTCGTACCAAACCAGCGCCGCCGGCAGGTCACCGCGTTTAGCCAGCAACTCGGCGACAAGGGTGCACTGCGCCTGACCCAGGTCGGGGTCGCGGGCGAGCCGGGCCAGCTCCTCGTACGCCTCGCTGTCCGCCCCGGCCTCGAACTCGATGCCGGCCAGGTCGCATCGCGCGTAACAGCCGTCCTCGCCGCCCGCCGCGATCAGCTCGGCCAGCAGCTTGCGTGCCCGGTCGAGTTGGCCGGCCACCCGCCACGCCTCGGCCGCTTCCAGCAGGAGCTCGGCCCGCTCGTTCGGATACTTCTCCGCGTCGGCCTCAAGCGCCGCCGCCCGCGCGGCGGCCTGGTTCGCCGGTTTCGTCGCCACGGCCGGAGACCGTACCCGTTGCGCCCGCCGACGTCACCGCGACACTCCCGCCCGGCGCTGCTCGTCAACCGCAAGCCGCTACGGGGGTGCGAGGGAGCATCCTGGCAGCGGAGTCCGGTAAGTGGTACCGTATCCGGTACAAGATTGAGGAGGAGTCGTGGCGGCGGCGATCAGTGCGAGCGAGGCCCGTAAGACCCTGTTCCCGCTCATCGAGCGGGTCAACGAGGACCACACCCCGATCGAGATCGTCTCCAAGCGGGGCAACGCAGTGCTGGTGAGCAAGGAGGACTGGGATTCGATCATGGAGACGAACTACCTGCTCCGGACGCCTGCCAACGCGAATCACCTGATGGAGAGCATCGACCAGTGGCGGGCCGGGACCGCCGTCGAGCGTGACCTGGGTCTCGACGAGTGAAGCTCACCTGGACCGACAACGCCTGGTCCGACTACCTGTACTGGCAGACCCAGGACCGCAAGACGCTGAGGCGAATCAACGCCCTGATTTCCGACATCAAGCGGGACCCTGACGGGCCAGGCATCGGCAAGCCCGAGATTCTTCGGAACAACCTTGCCGGCCTGCGGTCGCGGCGCATCGACGATGAGCACCGTCTGGTGTACGCGGTCGAGCAGGGGGCAATCACTGTCATTTCATGCCGCTACCACTACGAGTGACGCCAGCGGCACCGGCCGGTCCAGCGGGGACGGTGAACCAGATGGTGGTCCCGCCGCCGGGAGTGGTGTCGGCACCGACCTCGCCACCGAGAGCCCGTACCGCGTCGGCGACGATCGCCAGCCCGAGCCCGCTGCCCTCGGTGGCGCCGCCCGCCGCGCCTACCCGGTAGAAGCGGTCGAAGACCCGTTCGGCGGCCTCCGGCGTCAGCCCCGGCCCGGTGTCCGACACCGCCACCCGCACCCGGCCGGCGGCGGCGCGCACCGACACCTCGGCGTTCGCCTCGACCGGCGTGTGCGCCCGTACGTTGGCCAGCAGGTTCGCCAGCACCCGCCGCAGCGCGTCAGTATCGCCGGCGACGAGCAGATGCGGTGGCGAATCCAGCGCGATCACCCGTTGCGGTTCGACGGCGAGCGCGTCGGCGACCGCGTCGCGGGCCAGCACGGCGATGTCGACCGGCTCGTCCTGCAACTGCGGCTCGGCGTCCAACCGGGCCAGAAACAGCAGATCGGACACCATCTTGGACATCCGGGCGGCCTCGTCGTCGAGCCGGCGCAGCACGTCCGGCCGGCGCCGCTCGTCGACCATGCCGCCGCGCAGCAGCTGGGTGTAGCCGCGGATCACGGTCAGCGGGGTGCGCAGCTCGTGCGACGCGTCCGCGACGAACGACCGCATCCGCTGTTCGGATCGCTCCCGCACGGCCAACGCGGCGAGGATCCGGTCCAGCATGCCGTTGACCGCCAGGGTCAGCCGGCCCGCTTCGGTACGCCGTACCCGTCGGGGGTCGTCGGTGATCGGCACCCGGCGGTCCAACTGCCCACCGGCGATCGCGTCGGCGGTCCGCGCGATGTCGTCCAACGGCCGCATCCGGGCCACGATCAGCATCCGGGCCAGAAACGCCAGCAGTACGGCGACCGCCACCGACACCAGCACCTCGATGCCGAGCAGCCGCGCCACGGTCTCCCGGACCGGGGCCAGCGGCAGCCCCAGCAGCACCACGCCGGGGCCGGCGTCGACGGTCACCACCCGGTACCCCCCTTCCGGCGTGGTGATGCTGGTCAGCGGGGACCGCCCGCCGGGCGGCGGGGCCGGTGCGGCGTCCAGCAGCGGGGTCGCCGGCACCGGCGCGGTCGACGCGAACCGGGTCAGCTCGCCGTCACCGGTGCGGAACTCCACCAGAAACTCGGTGGGGCCGATCACCGCGCGTACCGTCTGGTCCCGCAGGTCCCGCTCGCCGACCCGGGCGATCTGCCGGCTGCCGCTGGCGACCAGCGCGGCGGCAGTGGTGAGCTGTTCGTCGGTGCGGTTCATCAGCTGCTGGCGCATCGCGACCGCGCTGACCACGCCGGTGATCAGCAGCGCGGCGCAGGTGAGCGCCACGGTGGCGGCGATCAGCGACCCGCGCAGCGACCAGCGCGGTGCCCGCCGGGTGCGGCTGCGCGGCAGCACGGCTCACCCCTGCACGGCGGTACGCAGCGCGTAGCCGAAGCCGCGGTGGGTGACGATCAGCGGCTCACCGAGCGGGTCCAGTTTGCGGCGCAGGTAGCCGATGTAGGTGTCGACGACATTCGACTCACCACCGAAGTCGTAGCGCCACACCGCCTCCAGGATCTGACTGCGGGACAGTACCCGACCGGAGTTGAGCATCAGGTAGCGCAGCAGTTTGAACTCGGTCGGCGACAACTGCACCGGTGCGCCGGCCCGGGACACCAGCAGGGTGTCCTCGTCCAGCTCCAGGTCGGCGTAGCGCAGCACGGAGCCGGCCCGGCCGGCCGTACCAGCCGGATCGCCCGGCCCGGCGGGGCCGTCCCGGCCGGCGGGACCGTCGCGCCCGGCGGGACCGGAGCCGACCCGGCGCAGCACCGCCCGTACCCGGGCCAGCAGTTCCTCCACCGCGAACGGCTTGGTCAGGTAGTCGTCACCGCCGAGGGTTAGCCCGGAGACCAGGTCGCGGCGGGCGTCGCGGGCGGTCAGGAAGACGATGCCGAACCGGTGGCCGCGTTGCCGTAGCCGCCGGCACAGGTCGAAGCCGTCGCCGTCGGGCAGCATCACGTCGAGTACGACGAGGTCCGGTCGACCCGACTCGGCGAGCTGCTCCGCCTGCGCCACCGTGGTCGCGGAGTCGACGGCGAAACCGTGGAAGGTGAGCACGGTGACCAGCATGTCGACGATGTTCGGCTGGTCGTCGACGACCAGGATGCGCGCCGATGTGTTGCCCATGTCCGCTGATCAGATCACGCCATCATGGGAGAAGGATGAGAACCGGCGGCACCGGTCAGCCGCGGCCCGTCACAGGCAGCACCAGCAGTAGAGGTGGTCACCGGCGTCGCGGGTCCGTCGGGCGAGACCGGCGATCGCCTCGATCACCGGGACGAGCTCGTCCTCGGGCAGGGGGCCGGAGTGGATGAACTCGTCGATCCGACCCCAGCGCGCCGACAGCTCCGGCAGCTGACCGCCGGTGATCGAGGCGAGGGCGTCCCGGGTGGCGTCGTCGAGGCCGAACAGCCACGGGCCGTGCCGCTCCGGGCTCCAGATCAGTCGGCTCTGCACCAGGCTGGCCCGCCAGGGCGCGTCGCGGACGAAGCTGACGAGCTGACCGAGAGCGACCGGAGGGTCGATCCACTTGAGGTCGACGGCGTCCACGGCAACGCCGCCGGCACCGTCGATGTCGCCGCTGCCGGCAGCGCGGGCGACCGGCCCGCCGTCGAGCTCGCCCATCAGCGCGATGGCCGCGTCGTCGTCGACGGACCGGAAGTAGTCGTACAGCACACCCATGCCGGTCACCTCACCACATCGATGCGACGGGAAATCAGGCAACCGATCGCGGTACGCGGCGCGTCTGCGACGAGAGGTCGTCGCCACCGCGCGGGCTCTGGTCGCGTACCGTGCTGCGGGTGTCCGACGCCGACTTCCTGACCACCACCCGGGACTCCTACGACGCGATCGTCGGCGAGTACGCCGAGGCGGTGAAGAGCGAGCTGGACGAGTCGCCGCTGGACCGGGCCATGCTCGGCATGTTCGCCGAACTGGTGCGCTCGACGGGCAACACCGCGGTCGCCGATGTCGGCTGCGGGCCGGGCCGGGTCACCGTGCTGCTGGCCGGGCACGGACTGGACGCGTTCGGGGTCGACCTGTCCCCACGCATGATCGACCACGCCCGCCGGGCGTACCCGGGGCTGCGGTTCGAGGTCGGCTCGATGCTCGATCTGGATCTGCCCGACGGTGGGCTCGGCGGGTTGCTCGCCTTCTTCTCGATCATCCATCTGCCGTGGCAGCGGCGGTCGCAGGCGTTCGCCGAGTTCCATCGGGTGCTGGTGCCGGGCGGCTACCTGATGTTGGCCTTCCAGATCGGCGACCACGTTCGGCACCGGGAGGAGTTCGAGGGTAAGCGGATTGACCTGAGCTTCCACCGGCAGCGGCCGGCTGAGGTGGCGCGGTTGCTGACCGGAGCCGGTTTCCAGGTCCTGGTGACCGTCGAGCAGACTGCGCCAGCGCCGGACCGGCCGCCGCTGGGCATGCTGGTCGCCCGCAAACTCTGACCGGTGGGGACGATGTCCAGCTGGTCGCCGTCCAACTTGTCTGCTGAGCCTCGACGCCGGCAGCCCAGTGGCGGTGAAGGGGGCCGAGTTGTTCGGGCGCTACGGGGCAGCGTGTGCATCGCCTCTCCCCGCGCCTGTCGGTACGCATCGAGTGGAGGGTCCAGGCACGTAATTCATCGGGGATGACGTGCCCGGACCCCCCCCTCGACAACGTGCCGGGCGTGACAGCCCGACGCACGCCGGGCTCGGCGGCGAATGGTGGGGCATGATTGGATCGGGCGGGACATCCAGGCCGCCGCACTTCCGACCGGAACGACGGCTGGGGCAGCGGTCGACTGGAGGCCGCCGAACCGCCAGAGGGCTTCCCCGCCGGCGAAGTCGCCCACTAAGCGTCCGCCCAGACCGTGTCACCCGGCGAGTACGCCGTCGAAATCCTGGTCGAGCAGGACGTGGTGCTCGGCGCGGGAGTCGGCGTACGTCCCGAGCCGGTCAGCTTTCCGTGACGCGTGGCTCGCGGCATGTGCGGATGTTCAGGGGATGGGCGATCGTCTGGCAATGTTGGCCGGGTGCATCTGACGGAAGAGTTCGAGTGGCGCGGACGTGAGGTCCGATGGTGTCGGACGGGTTCTGGGCCCGACGTCGTGTTCTGCCATGGGACGCCGTGGTCCTCGCAGTTGTGGGGCTCCTACGCCGAGGCTCTGAGCGCCCAGTTCACGGTTCACCTGTGGGACATGCCCGGTTACGGGCAGTCCTCAAAGTTCCCAGATCACCGGGTGTCTCTGGACGTCCAGGGTGAGTTACTGGCTGACCTCGTCTCGCATTGGGAGCTGCCGTCCCCGCATGTCGTAGCTCACGACTACGGCGGCGCCGTCGCGTTGAGGGCCCTTCTCTTGCATGGCTGTTCGTTCGCGTCGTTGGCGCTCGTCGACGTGGTGGCGCTGGCTCCCTGGGGGTCGGACTTCTTCCGGCTTGTGCGCGACAACGCCGAAGCTTTCAGCGCGCTGCCGAAGGCCGTCCACGAAGGAGCGCTCCGGGCCTACATCGCAGGAGCTAGTCACATGGGCCTGAGGCCTAGCCAGTTGCAGGACCTCGTTTCTCCCTGGCTGGACACCGACGGGCAAGCCGCGTTCTACCGACAGATCGCCCAGGCGGACCAGACCTATACGGACGAGATTCAGGGTCTCTACCCGCGTCTGGACTTGCCCGTTCTGGTGGTGTGGGGCAAGAACGACACGTGGATCCCTGTCGACCGTGCTCACCTACTGACAGAACTCATCCCGGGCGCTCAACTCGAGCTGATCGATGGGGCGGGTCACCTGGTCCAGCTTGACCAGCCCGTACAACTGGCCACGACGTTGCACGGTTGGCTCACCTCTCAGGCCACGAGGACTTGATGCGGTGCAACATCCGCTCATCGGCACGACAGCACACCGATCGTTGTGACGCATCGTGACGCTCGGATCGCGGAAGATGTGCGCATACAGTCATGGGCGGTAGAGACAGCCCTCCGCAGCGGAATCGCCGCCGCCTTGCTCGCCGCACACCTGCGCTGGTTTGGGGATTCCCCGGCGAACGAGACGACGGGAAGTCTACGGCTCAACAGACTAGATCGCGCCAGAACTCGACGCTTGCCTTCGGCTCCCACGGAGTTTCGCTTACGCCAACGTTACCGAACTCCCGGTCGACGTAGTCTGCCAGATGCAACCCGTAGTAGATGATGTCGGTCTGCCACATCGAAAGCACCGGGTGGCCGAAGGCCCCGGACTCACCAGGGAGATACCGGTGCCCATACACCGGTACCATCTTCGGAACCTGCGTCAGCGAGCGCGTCGCTGTCGCCAATGCCGATGCGGTGCCGCTTGGCCTTGAACCCCAGCTGCTGTGCCAGAAGCCGTTGTTCTCGACGTCGAACAGCACCCCTTCGCAGGGCCAGTACAGCAGGCTGCGCAGCTTGTCACGGTCCCCGTTACGCCAGTTCGGCCACGGCTTCGGGTGTGTGTAGATCACGCCCGGCTCGCGCGGCTCGGGGCGGGTGTTCACCGGTAGTCCTGCGGACAGAAAGGCTCGATGGTCAACGGCGAAACGGAACCCGAATTCTTGCTCGATCCGGTCGAGTTCCGAGTCGGTCAGCCCGGGGTCGACCGCACAGACGGATCTGAGCCGTAGCCGCCGCATCGCTTCCTGGCCAAGACGGCGGCCATCCTCAGCATGTTGATCGAGCCCTACTACCACGACGCGAAACTCTACCCCGTGCACGCGCCCTGGATCGGTGCCGTCGTCATCGCGCCGAGGTGCTGACGTCGGTAACAGCCGAACGCACTCGACACTTTGGCCATGTACACGCAAAGTGACGCCTGATCGGCGGCATGAGCGAAGCGACAGGTTGATCGCCGACGCAGCGCCCGCCTCCGACCGACCGGACGGCGCTCGACCTGCTGCATGCCCCACCGAGGGCGCACGCATCGCGACGACTCAATCGCGGCAGATCAGTTCGTTGCCCTCACAAGCTTCTCAAGGGTGTCGGCCAGCTCGGACACGTCACGACGCCCATCGAGCTCGGTCGTGGCGCCGCGTCGCAGACGAGGCTCGACGGTCCGACATACCCGTCACCAGGACCCTCGCCACGCACGCATGATATCGATCATAAGCAGCACCTCATGCTCAGGAGCACCTCGCGGCCAGATGCGGCGCAGGATGCGGCTTCGCGGCATGAGCGGATCTCGCTGTACCGCCCCGACACCTTCAACCGCCGGGGCGGCCCGTGGCGGCAGGTTCAGATTCGGACGCCGCGATCGGCGACATTGCTTCGAGCGGAGGGCTCAGGCACGTTATTCGGGCGAGTAACGTGCCTGAGCCCTCCACTCGACGGCGGACCGAGACTCGACGGACCGAGGTGCGCGCTTCTCGGCATGAGCGCGCGCTGGTGCCCGCCCGATCCGGAAACAGCTGATGCGTGCCAGGAGGCTCGGCCGGCCGCCCGTCGGGGTTGTACGGAATCTCGGCGGCGAGTGCGGCCGCTCGGACGTGCTGAGGGCCGACGCCCTGCACGTCGAGTGGCGGATGCATCCGGCGGATAGGTCAGCGCTGATGCGCGCCGGCTCTGCGTCCTCCTCCAGGGAGGCCGGTGTCGGGTTGGTCAGGGTCGGGTGGTGGCGGCCTGGTCGACGAAGGTGGACCAGGCGGTGGGGGTGAAGGTGAGGGTGCCGCCGGTGCGGTTCTTGCTGTCGCGGACCAGCACCCGGCCCGGCAGGTTGTCGGCGACCTCGACGCAGTTACCGCCGTTGCTGTTGCTGCGGCTGGCGGTGCGCCACGCTGGCTCGGTCATAGCTCCTCTGCCATCCTCGCGATCAGGTCTCGGGACATGTCTTGGGGTAATGCCACCGAGCGTATCGCCTCCCAGGCGTTGACGAAGGCGGCGACCTTGGCCGGCTCCTCGTAGGTGCGGCCGTCCACCGGGTTCTCCGCGTAGGCCACCGTCGCCCCGCCCGGCAGCGTGGCTAGCGCGAAATTGCCCAGCTGGCCGATGTAGAGCCCGGCGTCGACCGGCACCACGTGCAGCAGCACCCGGTCGCGCCGCGACATGTCGACCAGGTGCAGCAGCTGCTCCTTCATCATCACCGGGTCGCCCCGGCGTAGCGCCGCCTCGTCGACGATGAACGAGGTGACCGGCGGCGTCCGGCGGTCGAAGACGGCCACCTGGCGAGCCAGCCGGTGGGCCAGGCGCTGCTCGGCCACCTCCGGCGGGTGCAGACCGACGGCGAGCACCGCGCGGGCGTACGCCTCGGTCTGCAACAGCCCGGGGACGTAGGTCGACTCGTACCCGCGCAGCATCTCGGCCTGGGCCTCGTACTCCGGCCACGGCTGAAACCAGTCCGGCGGCACGGCGTTGCGGGCGTCTGCGGCGGTCTCCTGCACCAGGGTGCCGCTGCCGAAGACATCGTCGATCTGCTCGGCGGTGTCCGGCAGGGGGATCTGCCGGGCCGTCTCGAACTTGGCGATAAGCGAGGTGGAGACGCTCAGCCGCTGCGCCAACTGCTCCTGGGTCATGCCTCCGTTGAGGGTGCGGAGGAACTTGAGAGTGCGGGGAACCCCGTTGCTGCTCACGAATTACCGGTCCTTCCCGATTCAAGATCGAAGTTTCGGAACGGGTTCTGTTGGTGGGAATCCTTCCACTGTTGGCGTCGCGGGTCCAGGGTGGATCTGCTGACAGCAGAAAATCGGGAGGGATTCGATGATCAATAAGGTGGCGGCCGCCGGGGCGGACCCGGACGACGACCCGGTGTTGCGGCACGCAAGGGAGACCGCCGAGAAGCATCTGCCGAGGCGGATCGGCGAATGCCCGACGTGCGGATCGGTGGCGTTCTGCGCACCGTTCACCATGGCCCTGGCGATCCTCGACCGGCGCGACGTGCCGCGAGCACGGCGGATCCGGACCGTCCTCACCGTCGCCGGCCTGTCGCCGCCGGAGTTCCCGCACCCGCCGGAGAGCAGCGACGACGGCCGGAGCGGCAACGGCGGCGGGTGGTGTGAAATTGTCCGGTGAACCGTTGATCAAGGTCGGCGACGTGCTGCGGCTGCGCGCCGAAGACTGGGCATTCGGCAACGGCCCGGTGGCGATCCGGGTGTCACATCTGCGGCACGGTCACGACATTCCACACGTGACCATGATCGCGGTGATGGGCACCTTCGTCAGCGGCCCCCGCGCCGGCCAGATGATGCTGCTGTCGGTGTTCAAACACGCCTTGCGGCGGCCCGGCGTCGTCGAACGTGACGGCCGTACCCCCGAATCTCGCTCCTGACCAGAAACACCCTGACAGCGATCCCGTCGAAATGCGAAAGGCGGTTCCACCGTGCGCAGGCTTCTCCACCTCGTCCTGTTTCCCCGGCGTACCCGGCGGCAGTCCCGGCCGCACACCCGCAACGCCGGCACCCGCCACTACCGCGCTGCGGCCCGGCCGTCGATCAGCCCGGGGCTGGTCCGCGACCGCCAGTTCCTGGACCGCACCCGGCGCGGTCTCGACCCGGCCGAGGTACGCGCCTTCTTGCACCTGGTCGCCGACGAGCTGGCCACGGTGCGGGCCGAGCTGGCGATGACCCGCGACGAGAACGTACGGATCAAGCAGGCGCTGCGGGACTGGCAGTCGCGGCAGTTCCAGGCCCGGATGCCGGCGTAGGCCGTCGGCCTGTGACCACGAAGGGAGCCACGATGGTCCACCACACCGGGGCCAGGGCCGGGACCGGGACCGCCGCTTGGGCCGACGCCGCAATGACGCTGCCGTTGCCGGCGGTGCACCTGCGGAGACCATTGCTGGCCGACGAGTTCTTCCTGCTGGCGCAGGACGCGGTGACCGGTCGGCTGCGGCTGCCGGACCGGGCGGTCGGGTTCGGTCTGGCCGCCGCGCTGCTGGTGGACCTGGTCGACGCCGGGGCGCTGCGGGTGCGCGACGGCCGGCTCTGGCTGGTGGCGCGGCACGTGCCGGTGGACGCGCTCGGCGGCTGGGTCCTGCGTTGGACGGCCGCCGAGCCGGGGTACCGGCGGGTGGGCACCTGGTTGGCGCTGCTGGCGCCCGGCGCTCATCAGCAGGTCGCGCGGCGGCTGGTCGCGGCGGGTGTGGTGCGGCCCCGGACGGTACGCCGTCTGCTGACCACCGCCGTACGCCATGTGCCGGTCGACGCGAACCGGGCCGGGTGGGCGTGGGCCCGGCTGACCGTACGGCTGCAGCGCGGCGAGCCGTTGCCCGACCTGGAGGCCCGGCTAGCCGGGCTCTGCCTGGTCACCGGGCTGGACGACTTACTGCTCACCGGCCTCCCGGCGGCGGCCCGTCGGCACCTGCACCGGGAGACCTCCGGACGACTGCCGACCGAGGTCGGCGAGCTGTTCACCATTGCCCGGAATCGCCTCGACGGCGCATCCCACCGCCGCCGGAGCGGCCGATGGCGTCGCGGACCAGCGGGCTGAGCGCTCCACCGACCTGCTGCGCACGTCGCTATGCAGGAACTGCATGACGACTAGGCTGTTGGCATGCTTCCGGATCTGGACCTGCGGCTGGTCCGGTACTTCACCGTGGTCGCCGAGCAGCTGAACTTCGCGCGCGCCGCGGAGCAGCTCCGGGTCGCGCAGCCGTCGCTGAGCCGACAGATCCAGCGGCTGGAGGACGCTCTCGGCGTACGCCTGCTGGAACGCACCAGCCAGGGCAGCCGGCTCACCGCCGCCGGTTCGGCGTTCCTGCCCCGCGCCGAGCAGCTACTGCACGGTGCCGGACAGGCGGTGCTCGCCGCGCGAGCGGCGGCACCGGAGCGCACCATCACCATCGGGTACGTCGATGATCTGATCGTCACCCCCGCCGTACGCGACCTGCGCCACCGGTTTCCCGACGCCCACGTCCGCACCCGCCACCTCGACACCCGGGATGCCGACGCACTGCTGCGCCGGCAGGCCGACGCCCTGGTCATCCGTACGCCGCTGCCGGTTCCGGCCGACGACCTCGACGTGGCGGTCCTCTACGACGAACCCCGGGTCCTGGTCGTGCCCGCCGCGCACCGGCTGGCCGGCAAGGAGTCGGTGACCGCCGCGGACATCGCCGCGGAGCCGCTGGTCGGCTGCACCGGCATGGGCGCCGACTGGACCGGCTTCTGGCGGCTGGAGCCCCGCCCGGACGGCAGTCCCGCCCAGCTCGGTCCCACGCTGGCCGACACCTACGACGACAAGCTCGAAGCCATCGCCGACGGCAGCGCCATCGCCGTCGTCCCGGCCGGTGACCGGCGGTTCAGCCTACGTCCGGACCTGGTCACCGTTGCCATTCACGAGGTCGAGCCCTGCCAGGTCGCCGTGGTCACCCGCGCCGGGGACGCCAACCCGTTGGTCGCGGAGTTCGTCCGCTCTGCTGAGCGGCACCTCGTTGGCTGACCCTGGGTCCCGATCGTCATGCGCCTGTTGCATGACGGGGTGCGAAACAGGTCTTGGACACGGCCGCCGGCAGGACGTTGGCTGGTCGTATGCCTGTCGACTACCGCTCACAGACCGTTCTGCTCACCGGGGCGAGCTCCGGGATCGGTGCCGCCTTCGCCAGGGCGCTGGCCGTACGCGGCGCGAACCTCGTGCTGGTCGCGCGGCGCGCCGACCGGTTGGCGTCGATCGCGGACGAGCTGCGCCGCACTGCTGATGTACGAATCGAGGTCGTCCCCGCGGACCTGTCCAGTCCCGCTGCGCCGACCGAGATCCGCCGAGTGGTCGCCGACCGGGGCGTCGAGGTGACAAGCCTGATAAACAATGCCGCGATCGGCTCTTTCGCCCTGTTTGCCGATGTGGATCCGAGTCAGTCGACCGCCGAGGTCGCCGTTGACGTGATGGCACCGGTCGCGCTGACAGCGGCCTTCATGCCGCAGCTGACGGGTGCCGGCAACGGCTTCATCATCAACCTCGCCAGCGTGTCCGCGTACTTCCCGACTCCCCGGATGGCCGTCTACAGTGCCGCCAAGGCGTTCATGCTCAGCTTCGCTGAATCACTATGGACGGAGCTGCGAGGCACCGGCCTGACGGTGTTCGCTGTCGCCCCCGGAGCCACCGGCACCGATTTCACGGCCGGGATGGGTCCGGACGCGGCGGTGCTGACCGCAGGGAAGGTGCGGGCTGCAGAGGACGTCGTCGCGACCGCGCTGCGCCACCTTGAGCTCCGGGATCCGGGCCCGATCGTCGTTGACGGCGGTGGCAACCGGCTCGGCGTGCTCGTGAGCCGATTCGTGAGTCGGCGCCGGGCCGCCCTGATGATGGCCCGCGTCTTCGACCCCGCTCGCCGGCCCCCGTCTCGCACGCCCGGTTGACGTGGGTGAGGGCGTTGCTGGGAGCAGACCGTAGCCCCACGGTGGAGCCTCCCCAGGAGCCACCTGCTAGTCGAAGGTCCAGAAGAAGTAGAGGACGTTGGGCGGGTTGCCGTACGCGCGGTACTGGCAGAGGTACGAGCTCCACAGGCCGTTCTGGACCCCGTAGTTGCCGTACGACTGACAGAAGCTCAGGCTGCTGTAGACGTTACGCAGGGTGCCGCCCGGCGGGTCCGGGTAGTCCGCCGAGGCTGGGGCGGCGGTGGTCGCGAACATGCCGGCCATGGCGATCATGAACGCCACCAGCAGTGTGGTCAGTCTTCGCATACATCCTCCCATAGGCGGGGCACTCGCCGATCTTCCGCGTGTCTCCAGGCATAATGAGATCGACGCATGACGATCTCATGATGCCATCGTGGCTGGCCCGTGGGAAGGCTTGGGCGCCGCAGACCTCGGCCACTGACGGGCCCGTCAGCGGTGACCACGCCAGCCTGGGGAAGTAGCTGCGGTACTTGACATATGCCTTCCCTGCCAGGAAACCCGCAGGGTGGGGCAGTTGACCGCGTCGGATCCTCGGTGAGGATGTCGAGCAGGACGTTGGAGTCGACCAGGGTGACGGTCCCGTCCGAATGCCTCTGGGGCACCGCGCGAAGCCGTTCACTCGCCACGGAGCAACTCCATGAGCTGGTCCGTGGTCATGCCCTCCGTCTCGCGTGCGGCGCCCTGCCCGCGTAGATGCCGCACAAGCCGTTGTCCTCTGGAGGGGGCGCCGTCGACCCGCACGATCCGCAGCGCGCCGCCCTCCTCGACAACCTCGATCTCGTCGCCTTCATGCAGGCCGTGTTTGGCGCGCAGCGACGCAGGGATGGTCACCTGACCCTTGCTGTTCAGCTTCACCGTGCCTCCACTTACTTGTACTACGTAATACCAGCGGTTGTGTTTCAGGGCTGTGAGGGGTTTCCTCCCCTCCCCTGGGTTCCAGTCGCAGGGCGGGGTCGAGGTCAACCCCTGACTGACTTGACTTTGTCGCATGTTATGTCTCATGATTGTGAGACAAAGCTTGCGACTATGGAGGTGGTGGCGATGCGCCAGACAGAGCACAGCGAGACCAGGCAGTGGCTGGACCGGCACGGTCTGACCGAGGCCGAGCCGACGCCGCTGCTGGCGACCCGGCTGGCCGTGCGACGGCGGGCCAAGCTCGTCGGCGACATCCTGCTGGCCGGGTTCCTGATCGGCGCGGCACTCACCCACGCGACGGGCCGGGTCACCGACACGGCGTACTCCTGGCTGCCGTTGCTGGTGCTCACCGCGCTGGTGGTCGGCATGCTGGCGGCGCAGTGGCTGCTCCGTCAATGGGTCCGCCGCGTCGACCGGCGGGCCGGCGCGCAACTGCCCCGGCGGGTGGCCCATCCGGTCGGGTTCGGCTGGCCGGCGGTGCTCGGCCGGCCGTACGCCGTCTTCACGGTCGCCGCCTACACCGGCGCGCTGGTGCTCGCGGTGAGCGTACTGCCGGTTTCCGACCCGGTGCTGCGGGCCGGGGCCGCCGTCGTGCTGATCGGGCTCGCCGGTGCCGGTGCCGGCATGGTCATGCAGCTGCGTCAGGTGCTGACCAGCCCGGCCGTCGCCGAGGACGAGGCGTCGCTCACGGCGGACGTCGTCATGCGGGTCGAGGACGCCCGCGCCCTCGTCACCCCCAGCCTGGTCTGGATGCTGCCGGCCATCTTCCTGTACGGGGAGTCGCTGGGCTGGTGGAACGCGGTCGCTATCGGACTCGTCGTGGCCGGTGTCGTCGCGTTCGGTCTGGTCCAGACCCGGACCACGGCTGTCGGGGCGACCGCACGGCAGGCCATGATCGTCCGATGATCGTCATCGACGCCGCCTCGCCGACGCCGCCGTACGAGCAGCTGCGGGCCCAGCTCGCCCGGCAGATCCAGGACCGGTCGCTGGCCGTCGGCACCCGGCTGCCGACGGTCCGCCGGCTCGCCGCCGACCTCGGCCTGGCCGTGAACACCGTCGGTCGGGCGTACCGGGAGCTGGAGGAGGCCGGGCTGATCGAGACCCGTGGGCGGGCCGGCTCGTTCGTCACAGCCGCCGGCGACCAGGCCCTCGAGCAGGCCCACCGCGCCGCCCGCGACTACGCGACGATCATCGCCCGGAGCGGCATCGACCCCGCGGAGGCGATCCGGATCGTCCAGGCGGCCCTGGGCCGCCCGGCCACACCGTGACTCACCGGCCACGCCCGCGACCGGCACCGGCACCGGCGCCAGCCGGCTGCCGGTCCCGGTGGCGCAGCCGCCAACGGTCGACGCCCGCGTGCAGCAGGACCAACGGCAGTACCCCCACCACGTACCAGGCCAGGTCGGTGGGGTCGAAATGGACGCCGAGGACCAGCCGTGCCAGCAGACTGCGCTCGGACAGCTCCGCCGGTACGCCGGTCAGCTGCAGGAACTCGACGAGCCAGCAGAAGGCGACGGCACCCGCCCCGGCCACGATCGGCCCGGCACGCGGAGCCAGGACGAACACGCCCGCGTAGACCATCGACGCGTACAGGGCGGTGCCGGAGTACTGCTGCAGCGCGCCGGAACTGTCCAGCACGCCGTTCCCACCGGCCAGCACCCGGATGCCGAGTGCCACGGCGAGGAACCCGGCGGCGGCGGTCACGCCCGCCAACCGTACCCGCCACCTGAGACCCGCCACGGTGCCCGACCCTACAGTTCACCGATCCGGTCGGTCATTGGCCGGTCAGCGGGGTCCCCGCGGATCTCAGCACGTCGATCTCGCAGCCCGGCGAGGCCGGGTCGAAGCCGTGCTCGACCAGCCAACGGATCGCCAACAGGCTGCGTAGCGACCACCACGCGCCGATCACGTCGAGGTCGACGGCGGTGCCGTAGCCGGCGAGGACGTCACCAAGGCGCTCCCGGTGCCCGAGTGTCAGGGTGGCGAGGTCGAACAGGGCGTCACCTCGGCCTGCCTCGGACCAGTCGAGCATGCCGGTGACCTCATCACCGTCGACGAAGACGTGGGCGATCTGCAGGTCGCCGTGCGTGAAGACCGGTGTCCACGGCCGCAACGCGGCCCCGGCGATCCGGCGGTTGCGCATGACGAGGTCGGCGGGGAGCACTCTGTTCGCGATGAGCCACCTGCACTCGCCGTCGAGTTGCGAAGCCAACTCGTCGGGACTGCGACCGGGCCACGGTGGCAGCGGCGCGTCGTGCAGCATCCGTACGGCGGCACCCGTCGCTGTCCAGGCCGCCGCCGACGCCGCCGACGGCTCGCCAAGCCGGCCGAGCGCCGTCCCGGCAACGGCAGCAAGCGCGAGTACGGGCGGTCTACGCCACAGCACCTGCGGAGTCGGCACCGGTGCTCTCGCCATGGCCTCGACCTCGACGTCGGCGCGCATCTGGTCGGCGTCGACCTTCAGGAACACCTCGCCGACGCGCAGGGTCGCGCGTTCGTGATGGGCGACGACGACTTCCACCTGCGCCACGTTGGCCATCATCGTGCGGCCGGCGAACGGCGTCACCCGGTTTACCGGCGGGTCTCCGGCGCTCCGGCGGGCGGGATTCATGATCATGTGAGCGTTATGGACCTCACAACCGCGACGAGACGTTCAAAGCGCTCACATGATCATGAGTTGCGGGTTGCGCCGTCGGTCGCGGACGGCCGTCTCCGCCTGATGCTCGCGGCGCAGTGGATCGAGGAGTCCGTAGTGGCTGAGATCCGCCATGGACAATGTAGTCCCTCCCCGCACGGTGTCCGGTACGAGAAGTATCGATGCCGTGTGATGATCAGCTTGGCATGGAATTGATCGCGAAAGATATTGATATGACCATGTGACAGGTGGTGCAGTTGTGCTCACCAGCGGAGTCCTCCCCACCCCCAGGAGGTCTATATGCGATTCCGCGCACCAACTGCCAACGCCGGCTCGTGGCGCAGGACCACCGTCCTGCTGATCGCGACCGTCGTCGGCCTGTTCGCCGTCGTGACCGGCCCGGTGTCGGCCGATCCCAAGCCCAGCGGTTCCGACCGGGAGTCGATCGCCGGCCCGTACCGGGTCCTCGGACCGCGTACCTTCGCCGACCGCGACGCGGTGGCCGCGACCGGCGCCGCGATCGACTACATCGAACACGGCATCCTCAACATCACCGCGACCCGGGCCGAGGTCAGCGCGATCCAGGCGCTCGGCTTCGAGGTCGAAGCGGTCCGGGCACCCACCAGGACCGACGCGTCCGGCGACGTCACCACGTTGGACTTCCCGCCGTCCGACTCGGCGTACCACAACTACGCAGAGCTGACCACGGTGGTCAACCAGGTAGTCTCCAGCCACTCGAACATCGCCCGGAAGATCAGCATCGGGACCTCGTACGAGGGCCGCGACCTGATGGCGGTCAAGATCTCCGACAACGTCGGCACCGACGAGGACGAGCCGGAGATCCTGTTCAACTCACAGCAGCACGCCCGCGAGCACCTCACCGTCGAGATGGCGATCTACCTGCTGAACCTGTTCACCGACGGCTACGGCAGCGACTCGCGGATCACCAACATCGTCAACACCCGCGAGATCTGGATCGTGCCGACCGTCAACCCGGACGGCAGTGAGTACGACATCGCCACCGGCTCGTACCGGTCCTGGCGCAAGAACCGCCAGCCCAACAGCGGCTCGTTTGCCGTCGGCACCGACCTGAACCGCAACTGGGACTACCTGTGGGGCTGCTGCGGCGGATCCTCCGGCTCCCCGTCGTCGTCGACCTACCGCGGCCCGTACGCCTTCTCCGCCCCGGAGACGCAGGCGCTGCGCGACTTCGTCAACAGCCGGGTGGTCGGCGGTGAGCAGCAGATCACGGCCAACATCGACTTCCACAGCTACTCGGAGCTGGTGCTCTGGCCGTTCGGCTGGACCACCGCCAACACCCCGTCCGGGATGACCACCGACCAGTACAACACCTTCGCCACCCTCGGTACGCAGATGGCGGCGACCAACGGCTACACCCCGGAACAGTCGTCCGACCTCTACATCACCGACGGCAGCAGCATCGACTGGATGTGGGGCGTGCACGGCATCTGGGCGTACACCTTCGAGCTGTACCCCGGCTCGTCCAGCGGCGGCGGCTTCTACCCGCCCGACGAGGTGATCCCCACCCAGACCGCCCGCAACCGGGAAGCGGTGCTGATGTTCAGCGAGTACGCCGACTGCCCGTACCGGGTGATCGGCAAGGAGTCGCAGTACTGCGGCGGCGGTCCGGTCGACCCGCCGGGCAGCACCGTCTGGGCGGACGACTTCGAGTCCGCGACCGGCTGGACGACCGACCCGAGCGGCACCGACACCGCCACCACCGGGCAGTGGGAGCGCGGCGTCGCGCAGGCCACCAGCTCCGGCGGGGCCCTGCAGCTGACCGCCTACCAGGGCAGCAACAGCCTGGTCACCGGGCGGCTGGCCGGCTCCTCGGCCGGCTCGTACGACATCGACAGCGGGGCCACCAGCGCCCGCTCCCCGGCGATCACGCTGCCGTCGAGCGGCACCCTCACCCTGTCGCTCGCCTGGTACCTGGCCCACCTGAACAACTCGTCGTCGGCCGACTACCTGCGGATCAGCGTGGCGCACAGTGGCGGCACGACGACGCTGTTGAACCAGTCCGGCGCGGGGAGCAACCGGTACGGGTCCTGGTCGACCGGCAGCTACAACCTGACCCCGTACGCGGGTCAGACGGTGCGGATCCTGGTCGAGGCGGCGGACGCCTCCACCGCCAGCCTGGTCGAGGCGGCCATCGACGACGTCCGGATCACCAGGTCCTGACGGCGGGCAGGGCTGCCGGCTACTGACGGCACGCAGGGCTGCCGTGCGGTGAACATCACCGGACGGCAGCCCTGCGCTGCTGCGATGACGCTGCGGCGGCGTCGGTGGGTTACCGTGCTACCGACCGCCCCGCAGCGAAGCCGGTGCGAACCCGGCGCTGTCCCGCAACTGTGATGCCCCGGCCGACAGCCGGGGGCTAGCCAGGTCGCCTGCGGCGTGGTCGCGAACCGCGCTCTCGAGGAAGGGCGCCTCGCCACCTGGCCGGGGCCGGCGTCACCACCCCGACCTGTCGGCGAAGCACCAGCCCTCGACCGACAGGAGGACCAGATGAGCAGACCCCTTACGCGGCGGGCAGCGTTGCTGCGTACCGCCGCGGTCGCCACCGCCGCGACCCTCGCCCTGACCGGATGCGGCCAGGCCGGCGACGGCTCCGGCGGGCCCGACGACGCGCAGCCCGGCGTCAGCCCGGAGGCCGCCGCCAGCTACCCGGTCACCGTCGGTGACCTGACCCTGGAGGTACGCCCGGAGCGGATCGTCGCACTGTCGCCGACCGCGACCGAGATGCTCTTCGCGATCGGCGCCGGCGACCAGGTGGCCGCCGTCGACGACAACTCCAACCACCCGGCCGAGGCGCCGACCACCGAGCTGTCCGGGTTCACCCCGAACGTCGAGGCGATCGCCGGCTACGAGCCCGACCTGGTGGTGCTCTCCGGCGACACCAACGAGGTGGTGGCCGGGCTGACCCGACTGTCGATCCCGGTCTACCTGGCCGGGGCGGCGGTGACCCTGGACGACACGTACCGTCAGATCACCGAGCTGGGCGCCCTCACCGGGCACCCGGAGGCAGCGGCCGACCTGGTCGACACCATGCGGTCCGACATCGACAAACTGGTCGCCGACGCGGCGCAGCCGGCCGAGCCGTTGAGCTACTACTACGAGCTCGACCCGACTCTCTACACGGTGACCAGCGAAACCTTCGTCGGGTCGCTGTTCACCATGGTCGGGCTGACCAACATCGCCGACCCGGCGGACCCGTCCGGGGAGGCCGGCGGCTACCCGCAGCTGTCCGCCGAGGCGCTGATCGACGCCGACCCGGACCTGATCTTCCTCGCCGACACCAGGTGCTGCCAGCAGAACGCGCAGACGGTGGCGCAGCGGGCCGGCTGGTCCACCATCACCGCCGTACAGACCGGTCAGGTGGTCGAGCTCGACGACGACATCGCGTCCCGCTGGGGTCCCCGGGTGGTCGACCTGGTCCGGGCGATCGTCGACGCGGTCGACGCGGCGGCGGCGTCCTGACGTGCTCCGTACGCCGGTCCGGCGGCGGCCCGGGCTGACCACCGGCTGGTTCGCTGGTGCGGTGACGGCAGTCGTGCTGTCGGCCCTGGCCGGGCTGGCGTTCGGCCCGGCCAGTCTGCCGCCGCTGGCGGTCGCCGCCGAACTGCTCAACCTGCTGCCCGGCGTCGACGTGGACAGTGGACTCAACGACCGGCAGGTGGCGATCGTCACCCAGCTGCGGCTGCCCCGGGTGGTGCTGGCACTGCTGGTCGGCGGCATGCTGGCCCTGGCCGGCGGCTGCTACCAGGGGGTGTTCCGCAACCCGCTGGCCGACCCGCATCTGCTCGGCGCCGCCGCCGGGGCCGGGCTGGCGGTGACCGCGGTCATCGCGCTGCGCCCCGGCACCGGAGTGCTGACCGGGCTGCCGGTGACGGTGCCGCTGGCCGCGTTCGTCGGCGCGCTCGGGGCGGTCGCGCTGACCTACCTGCTCGGTACGGGTGCCGCCGGGCCGGACCGGTCCACCGCGACGCTGATCCTGGCCGGGGTGGCGGTGTCGGCGTTCCTCGCCGCCGGGCAGACCTACCTGCTGCAACGCCACGTGGACACCATCCGGGAGGTCTACTCGTGGCTGCTGGGTCGGCTGGCCACCGACGGCTGGCACGAGGTTCGGCTGGTCCTGCCGTACGCGGTGATCGCCGCCGTGGTGGTGTTGGCGCAGCGCCGCGAGCTGGACGTGCTGTCGGTCGGTGACGAGGAGGCGGCCAGCCTCGGCCTGCACCCGCAGCGGTCCCGCTACCTGCTGCTCGCCGCCGCGTCGCTGGGCACCGCCGCGGCGGTGTCGGTATCCGGGCTGATCGGCTTCGTCGGGTTGATCGTGCCGCACCTGGTCCGACTGGTAGCAGGCAGCAGCTACCGGGTGATCCTGCCGCTGTCGATGCTGCTCGGTGGCGCGTTCCTGACCGTCACCGACGTGGTGGCCCGTACCGTGGCCGCGCCGGCCGAGATCCCGATCGGTGTGGTCACCGCCTTCTTCGGCGCCCCGTTCTTCGTGCTGGTGCTGCGTACCACCCGCCGGACGGTGGCGCTGTGACCGCGCCCGGGCCCGCGCCCGAGACCGGGCCGGCCGCGGCTGGGAGCACCCCGGTGGTCGGCCGTGACCTGCGGGTACGCCTCGGCGGCGCGCCGGTACTGGACGGTGTCGACCTGACCGTGGCCGCCGGTGAGTGGGTGGCGGTGATCGGGCCGAACGGGGCCGGCAAGTCGACCCTGCTGCGGGCGGTCGGCGGGCTGCTGCCGGTCGACGGCAGCCTGAAGCTGTTCGGTACGCCGATCACCCGGCTCGGCCGCCGGGCCCGGGCCCGGCTGGTCGCCACCGTCGTACAGTCGCCGGTGGTGCCGGCCGGGATCGCCGTCGCCGACTACGTGCTGCTCGGCCGTACCCCGTACGTTCCGCTGCTGGGCCGGGAGTCGGCGGCCGACCTGGCGGTGGTCGACGACGTGCTCGCCCGGCTCGACCTGACCGGGTTCGCGCACCGGCGGCTGGCCACACTGTCCGGTGGTGAACGCCAGCGGGTGCTGCTGGCCCGGGCACTGGCCCAGGGCGCTCCGCTGCTGCTGCTCGACGAGCCGACCAGCGCACTGGACGTCGGCCATCAGCAGGAGGTGCTGGAACTGGTCGACGAGCTGCGCCGGGACCGGGGGCTGACCGTGCTGGCCACCATGCACGACCTGTCGGTGGCCGGCGAGTACGCCGACCGGCTGGTGCTGCTCGCCGCCGGCCGGACGGTCGCCGCCGGCCCGCCGGCCGAGGTGCTCACCGAGGAGAACCTGGCCCGGTACTACCGGGCCCGGGTGCGGGTGCTGCCCGGCGCGCACGGCCCGCTGGTCGTCCCGGTCCGCGACCGGGACGTTCCCCGACCAGAACCGTCAGTCGCCGGCGATCCGGATCACCGAGAAGAAGGCCCCCTGCGGGTCGTTGAGCACGGCGAACCGGCCGTGCGGCAGGTCGGTGGGCGGGACTGAGACGGTGCCGCCGAGCGCGGCGGCGTGCGCGGCGGTGGCGTCGCAGTCGTTCACCGCGAAATACACCATCCAGTGGG
Source organism: Micromonospora sp. ABR4_055 (assembly GCF_056160425.1). Classification (NCBI taxonomy): domain Bacteria; kingdom Bacillati; phylum Actinomycetota; class Actinomycetes; order Micromonosporales; family Micromonosporaceae; genus Micromonospora; species Micromonospora sp. ABR4_055. The sequence goes on along the minus strand of NZ_JBSWXD010000003.1, from coordinate 80,598 downwards.
CCGGCAGGTCCGCCGGCCAGTCGTCGCCGACCATCGGCATCATCCCGGCGACGGGCTGCTGTTCGACCAGCCATTCCGTGTACATGATCGGCGGGAACGGGGTGTCCCGGCACTCCCAGTCGAAGACCGCGCCGTAGAACTCCTTCGCGCCCTCCGGGTCGCGGGTGGTCAGCTCGTTCCAGCACAGTGAGCCGGGCACGTTCGCCAGCTCCGCGCCGGCCATGGACAGCGGCTGCCAGACGGCGAAGCTGGCCCCGGCCGGGTCGGTGAAGACCGCCGCCCTACCCCGGTCGAGCACGTCGAACGGCGGCATCAGCACGGTGCCGCCGGCCGACTCGACGAGCTTGGCGCTCGCCTGGGCGTCCAGCGTGCCGATGTACGTGGTCCAGGTCGGCGGCTGCCCGCCGGTGGACACCGAGCCGGCCCCGGCGACCAGTTTGTCGTCCTTGCTGAACAGGGTGTAACCCTCGGCGTCCGGATCCTCGGGCGGCTGCGCGGACCAGCCGAACAGTTCGCCGTAGAACCGGATCGCACCGGGCAGGTCGGAGGTGCCGAGGTCGACCCAGGCGGGCACCCCGGCCGCGGCGACGGACATGGCGGATTTCCTCCTGCGGATCGGCTGGCTGGACCCTGCTGACCGAATCCTGGCACCCGGTCGCCTACGGTTGGGGGAGATTCGCCGAAGCAATCGCCCGGCACGCGGAATCATGGCCCGCGCCGAGGGTAACCGCGCACCGGGCTGACGTCACCGACCGAAGCCAGGCGGGGTGCCGGACACCGGGCGGCGACGCCGGACACCGGCCGGGACGCGGGACAGCGGGGGAGAACGATGGTACGGGTGATCGAGGTGTTGCCGGGCGACATCGACCGGGCGATCAACGACGACCACGTTCTGCTGGACCAGCTTTTCCGGCGGCTGGAAACCGGCCAGGGCGACCGGCGGATCCTGGCCGACCAGGTGGTCTACCGGATCTCCATGCACCTGGCGGCCGAGGAACAGATCCTCGACCCGGTCTTCGACGAGCCGGCGGTGACCGACCGGCTGACCGCCGGGTCGGTCGGCGAGCTGATCAAGCGGGGGCGGGACACCCGTCAGCGGATCAAGGAGGCGGCCGCCGAGATCGACCGGTCCAGACCCGGCAACCTGGACTTCGAGGAGGCGCTCAACCACTTGATCGCCGACGTCCGCCGGCAGGCCGCCGAGCAGGAGGGGACGTTGCTGCCGGCGCTGCGGGCCACGGTCGGCCCGCAGCGGATGGCCGAACTCGGCGCGCAGTTCACCGCCGCCAAGTATCGTGCCCCGACCCATCCGCACCCGCAGACACCGAACACCTCCCGCAGCAGCCGGCTACTGGGCGGGCCGGCGGCGCTGGTCGACCGGCTCCGCGACCGGACCTCGGGGCGGCGTGGCTGGTTCGCCACCGACGCGTCCGGGCTGCTGGAACCGCAGTCCCAGGCGCTGCTGGACGTGTTCGCCGCGCTCGGCCCCCGACCCACCGAGATCCTCGAACCGGCCGAGGCGCGGCGCCAGCCGACCCTGTCCGACGCGGTGGCCCGGATCCGTACCGCCCGGGGGGACCTGGAGGAACGGGAGCCGGTCGACTCGGTCTTCGACTTCGCCATCGACGGTCCCGGCGGGCAACTGACCCTGCGGGTCTACCGGCCGACGTCGGCGTCGCCAGCCGGCGGCCTGCCGGTGCTGATCTACCTGTACGCCGGTGGCTGGGTGGTCGGCAGCCTGGACACCTACGACGCCACCCCCCGCGCGCTGTGCAACAAGGAACGGTGTCTGGTGGTGGCGGTGGACTACCGGCACGCCCCGGAACACCCGTTCCCGGCCGCCCACGACGACGTGCTCGCCGCGACCCGCTGGCTGCTGGACAACGCCGGGGAGATCGGCGGTGACCCGGGACGGATCGCCATTGCCGGCGAGGCCGCCGGCGGCAACATGGCGGTGGCCACCTGTCTGCAGTTGCGCGACGCCGGTCAGCGGCTGCCGCTGCTGCAGGTGCTGATCTACCCGGTGACCAGCGTGACGATCGACGACGGCTCCGGAGTGGACGCCGCCGACGCGGCGCCGCTGAACCGCCCGATGCTGAGCTGGTTCGCCCGGCACGCCTTCCCCCGGCCGGAGATGCTCGGCGACCCTCGGGTGGCGTTGCTCGACCTGCCGGTGCAACGGCTCGCCGGCCTGCCGCCGGCGGTGGTGCTGACCGTGGAACGGGATCCGCTGCGCGACCAGGGGCAGGCGTTCGCGCAGCGGCTGCGGGCGGCCGGGGTGCCGGTCGAGCACATCCACTACGACGGCGTACCGCACGAGTTCTTCGGCATGGGCGCGGTGCTGGACGTGGCGGAGGCGGCTCAGGACCGGGTGGCGGCGGAGCTGCACACCGTGTTCAACCCGTCCGGCCAGTCGTCGAGCGGCTGGCCGACCGGCCTGTGAGCCTCCGGGACCGGAATCAGCGGTCGGCGAGGTCGGCGATGGTGTTCACCAGACCGGCTGCGGTCTGCGGCTCCCGGGTGGTCAGCACGAGATAGCGCCCACCGGACAGCTGCACCCGGATGCCCGGACCGGATCGGGTGATCAATCCACGTCCCCGCGTGTCGGGGTGGTAGCGGTAGCCCCAGCCGCCCCATTCGGACACCCGTACCGTCGTCTGGACGGCCCCGACGACCTCCCGCGCCGGTACGCTGATCCGCGGCCACCCGAACGGACCGAATCCGATGTGGATGCCTTGCCGGTCGATGGTCAGCCGGTTGACCAGCAGCAGCATCACCAACGCCACGGTGAGCAACACCGGGCTGGCCACCCAGACGTTGATCCAGACCGCCAGGACCCCGGCGAGCAGCAGCAACGGGACCAGGATCCACAGCCCGGTGCGGGACACCGATGTCTGCTCGGTCCACCCGGCACCGTCGGCCGGCAGCGGCACCCGGGGCAGCTCGGCGGCGGGTCGGCCGTCCGCCGCCGGCCCGGCCGGCGGCTGACCGCACGCCGCGTACGCGAGCACCGTCCAACCCGTCACCCCGACCATCAGCGCGGGAATGTGCCAGCTCGGCGCCGGCGCCCGGGTCGGGTCCAGTACATCGACCGAAAGTGCCACGGTGGTCAGCCAGATCCCGGCGACGAAGCCGGCGACCGCCGCGCCGATGGTGATCAGCCACCGCCGCAGCTGCCACCGTAGCCCGAGCGGCAGCACCCCGACTGCGGCGAGCACCGCCCCGGCGGCCGCGCCGATCGTGTAGCCGGTCACGCTGTTCGTCAGCGAACTGGTCGCGTCGACGACATCGGCCGTGTTCCAGTGCATCGGTAGCCGGTCCGGCAGCCGGTGCCGCAGCACCTCGGCGGTCAACGGCACCACGGCGACCGCGAGCACAGCGAGCAGGAAACCGAGTAGCCGCCGGCCGCCGCCACCGGCGCGGTCCTGCCCGGCCGTCCCTCCATCGCTCACCTGGCGATTGTTTCCCAGCTGTCGCCGGGCCAACCTGGAGGGGGCGGGCGGTGTGGCGCGCGCCGTTCTGCTAGTGCCGCCGGTCGGTTCTGTCAGTGCCGCCGGTCGGTCCGGCAGTGGTCGCCCAGCGGGGTCGGAAGCGGGTCGGCGTGCAGCACCGTCAACCGGGACACCGCCCGGGTCAGCACCACGTACAGCCGGTGCAGCCCACGCGGCTCGGCCGCGACGATAGCGGCCGGCTCGACCACCACCACGTGGTCGTACTCCAGCCCTTTCACCTCGGTCGCGGCGACTACCGACACCCGGATCCCGGGGTCGCCGGCGGCTCCGGTGACCTCGATACCGGCTGCGGTCAGCGCGTCGCGCAGGCCGGGCAGCGCGGACTCGGCGGCGATCACCCCGACCGAGCCGTCGTGGGTCAGCGCCGCGCGTACCTCGGCCACCGTGGCACCGGTCAGATCGTCGACCGTACGCAGCGACAGCGAACCGTCGCGACGCAGCGACACCGCCGGTGGTACGTCCACTTCGAGCGCCGGCAGCAGCCGGTTGGCCAGCTCGACCACCACCGCCGGCACCCGGAAGCCGACCGTCAGCGGCACCACCGGGGCGTCGGGCCGACCGAGGTGGGTCAGCGTGCGGTGCCAGTCGGTGGCCGCCCACGGGGCGGTGCCCTGCGCCAGGTCGCCGAGCAGGGTGACCGAGCCGTGTTCGCTGCGCCGGGCGATCGCCCGGCACTGCATCGGCGACAGGTCCTGCGCCTCGTCGATCACCACGTGCCCGTACCCGGTCGGCCGGTCGAGCAGCCCGGCGACCTCGTCGATGAGCACCAGGTCGGCCTCGGTCCATCTGGTGGTGCGGACCGACCTGGCCAACGGTCGCAGCAGCGCCGCCTGCTCGGCCTCGTCGAGCAGACCGGTGGCGGCGGCCGCCAGCCGCTGCGGATCGGTGAGCAGCGTGGACACCACCTCGGTCGGGGTGAGCGCCGGCCAGACCCGGTCCAGCAGGGCGCGTACCGGGGCCACCCGGGCCATCCGCCGCAGCCAGGCGTCGCTCGGTGATTCGGCACGCCGGGTCTCGGCTTGGCGTTGCAGCAGCGCGACGATCCGGGCCAGCACCCGTTCCCGACCGATCCGGTACGGCGGATCCTCCTCGCGGACCGTCCGGACGATCCGGTGCAACGCCTCGACGCCGATCCGCCAGCGGTAGGAGCCGTCCGGCACCACGATCGACTCGTCCGGCTCGCCGAGGTACGCCTCGACGGCGCGCCGCAGCACCTGCGCCATCCTCGGGTCGTGTTTGAGCGCGGCGGCGGCCGGGGTGTCGTCGGCGCGCACCGGCACCGAGTCGATCAGGTCGGCGACCGTGCGCTGGGCTACCTCGACCTCGCCGAGGGCGGGCAGCACGTTGGCGATGTAGGACAGGAACACCCGGTTCGGCCCGACTATCAGCACGCCGGCCTTGCGTAGCCGTTCCCGGTGCGCGTACAGCAGATAGGCGGCCCGGTGCAGCCCGACCGCGGTCTTGCCGGTGCCGGGCGCGCCCTGCACGCAGATCGACTCGGCCAGCTCAGCCCGGACCAGCTCGTCCTGTTCGGGCTGGATGGTGGCGACGATGTCCCGCATCGGGCCGACCCGGGGCCGCTCGATCTCCGTGGTCAGGATGCGTGAGGCGGTGCCGAGCTCTTCGCCCCGGTCGAGGTGTTCGTCCTCGAAGCTGGTGAGTTCGCCGCCGGCGTAGCCGAACCGGCGGCGGACCCGTACCTGCTGCGGGTCGCGGGCGCTGGCCTGGTAGAAGGCCCGGCTGCGCGGCGCTCGCCAGTCGAGCACCAGTGGTTCGCCGGTGTTGTCGGCGACATGCCGGCGGCCGATGTGGTGGCGACTGATTCGGTGCCGGCCGGCCGGCAGCCCGCCCGGATCGGGCTCACCGCCTGGCTCAGGGGCGTCGTCAATTCCGTCGTCGAGGTCGGGATCGTCTTCGACATCGAGCCGGCCGAAGAACAGCGGCGTGTCCGGGTTGTCGGCCAGCTCGGCGACCCGGCGGGCCAGGTGCCTGCCCAGGGTTTCGGCGGTGTACGCGTCCCCGGCGACCCGATCGCCGGTGCTGAACAGGGCTTCGGCCCGGTTGCGCATCCGGGCGAGGGCGGCGCGGGACGCGGTCAGATGAGCGCGTTCGGCGGCGAGTTCGCCGTCCAGGTCGGGTGCGGGGCGGTCCAGTGCGGGGCGGTCGGGTGCGGGGCGGTCGAGGTCGGGTGCGGGCATGCTGACTCCTGGCTGGATCGCCGGCGTGCTCGCTCGCGTGTCCGGAACCGGGTCGGCCGGTGCCCGGCGCGGGGGACGTCCGCTGCGGTGCGACTCACCGCGGCCGTCAAGCGGCCATCGACTTTACCCCTGGCCCGTCGCGGGTCAATCAGATTTCCCCGCTATGCCGGCGCGACGGGGTTGCCGGGGCGATCTGTTCGACGGGTGCCCGGGGGTGCGGGGTGCGCCACAGGCCGGGCCGCCGCCGGGCGTGGCGACTGCCCGACGGCTACCGTGGAGATCATGAGTCACGGTGACGGGGGTGAGGGCGGCGGGCTGCGCCGACCACGGGTCGGGCACATCCAGTTCCTGAACTGCCTGCCCATCTACTGGGGGCTGATGCGTTCCGGCGCGCTGCTCGACGTCGACCTGCACAAGGACTCCCCGGAACGGCTCGGAGCCGCCCTGGTCGCTGGCGACCTGGACATCGGCCCGATCTCGTTGGTCGAGTACCTGCGGCACGCCGACCAGTTCCTGCTGCTGCCGGACATCGCGGTAGGTAGCGACGGGCCGGTGCTGTCGGTGAACGTCGTCACCACCCGGCCACTGGGCGAGTTGTCCGGCCGCCCGGTGGCGCTCGGCTCCACTTCGCGTACCGGTGTGCTGCTGGCCCGGATGCTGCTGGCCGAGCGGTACGGCGTCGAACCAAACTACTTCACCTGCCCGCCGGACGTCACCCAGATGCTGCTGGAGGCCGACGCCGCCGTGCTGATCGGCGACGTCGCATTGCGGGCCCGCCACGAGGCGCCGGCGCGCGGTCTGGCTGTCACCGATCTGGGGCAGGCGTGGCGGGACTGGACCGGGCTGCCGATGGTCTTCGCCGTCTGGGCGGTCCGCCGGGACTTCGCCGCCGCCCACCCCGGCCAGGTCAAGGAGGTCCACCAGGCGTTCCTGCGGTCGCGTGACCTGTGCCTCGCCGAGCTAGACGCGGTGGCACGGGCCGCCGCCAGGTGGGAGCCGTTCGACGCGCCGACGCTGGCGTCGTACTTCCGGGCGTTGGACTTTTCGCTCGGTGACCGGCAGGTGGCCGGACTGCGGGAGTTCGCCCGCCGCGCGGCCCGGTCGGGTGCCGCCCCGGCACTGCCGTCTGCCGGCCCTGAGTTCTTCCTGCCCTGAGTTCTTCCTGCCTGACCGCGTCTGGATGGCTCAGCTGCCGGCCGAGGTGGTTGCCGCTGCCCGCAACTGCTGCGCCACCGCACGGCAGGTCTGTCCGCCGTACGTGAAGGGCCGGTCGGCCGGGAACCGGGTCATCACCCCGATGGTCCACCCGTCGCCGATCGCCAGGCAGTTGACGTGCCACTTCTGCTCATCGTCGCGGATCACCCAGCCGTTCTTGATGGCGATCCCATCGGCTTCGTCTGCCGGGAATGCCTCGATCACCCCGAAATCACCTGGACTGCGTACGCTGCGCATCTCGGTCATCAGCCAGTCGGTCCACTCGGCGCCGGCCGCCCGGCCATCGGCGATGCACGCCCCGATCCGGGCCACGTCGCGGGGGGAGAGCCGGGTGGTGCTCCATCTGTTCTCGGTCGAGCTGCGGCTGTCGGTGAGCCCGCAGATCCGGATCATCCGCTCGGTCGCTGCGGTTCGGCCGATTTCCTGCCACAGCTCCTCAGCGACCTGGTTGTCGCTGTCCCTGATCATGATCTCGAGCTGCTGCATCCGGAAGTTGCTCGGCGACCGGCCCGCTTCGGCCGAGGTACGCAGGTAGTCGGCGGCGATCCACGCCTTGATCAGCGACGCCGTGGTACTGGTCTCGGCCAGATTGGCCGATCCGTGGATCTCGCCGGTGCGTTGGTCGAGCATCGCCCACGACCACCAGCCGTCGATGCCGTCCAGCTGTACCGTGGTCGGCGCGACGGCCAGCGGTGACAGCGTGGGGTCGGGCTCCGGGGTCGGGCTCTCGCTCGGGCCGGCCATCGGGTTCGACGTCGGTTGATGCCAGCTGGGCTGCTGGTCGGTGGCCCGTCCGTTGGTGGCCTGTCGGTCGGCAGGCTGCTCACCAGCGGCGGCCAACGGCGTGGCGGGAACCAGCCGCGACCCGGCGATGCCGGCGGCTGCCAGAGCGATCAGACCGATCACGATCAGCGGCGTACGCCACCTGGCCCGGGTGTGCCGGGCTACGCCGCCTGCCCGCCCGGTCACCAGCTGGGAGGGTCGGCTGGCCATCAGCCGGCCCGGTCCGCTGGTGAACAGCCGGCGCAGCCGGCGGGTCGACGATATCCAGGAGGTGGGTGGCATGTCAGTTGGCCGGTGTCGCCGGGAGCGGCAGTTCGGCCGGCAGCTGGATGGCGGCGCCGGCGTGTGGGGTGACGAGTTGCCGGGCCACCTCGCGGCAGATGCCCGCCCCGTACTCGAGGCCGTAAGGGCCCGGGTAGCGAGTCATCACCGCGAGGATCCAGTCGTCGTGCACGGCCAGGCAGTTGAGGTGCCACATGCCGTCCGCCCAGATCAGCGTCCAGCCGTTCTTGATGCCGACCGGCGACTCCCGCAACAGGCTCTCCGGTAGTCCATCGATGATGCCCCAGCGGCCACCGCCGGAGGTGGATTCCTGCTCGGAGGCGGCGATCCCGCCCCGCACCTGAGACATCTCGTCGAGCACCCAATCGGTCCACAACGGGCCGGCGGCGGTGCCGTTCTTGACGCACTCGCCCATCAGCACGGCATCGCGGGCGGACATCTGGGTGTAGCTCCACCAGACGTTGTCCTCCTTCGGCGGCACGACCATCCGGGTCTGCTGCAGGCCGCACATCTTGATCATCCGGGTGATCACGTCTTCGCCGCCGGCACTGTAGAACAGCAGGTCCGTGGCCCGGTCGTCGCTGTCGCGGATGGCCAGGCTGGCCAGCTGCAGAATTTCCGGATCAGGCTCGGCGTCATCGAGCTGCCGTAGGTAGTCCGCGACGATCCAGATTTTGATCATCGATTCGGTGGAGCTGGTCTCGGTCATGTTGGCCGAGCCGCCGATCTCGCCGCTGTCGCGGTCCAGCAGCGCCCAGGTCATGAAACCGGTGACCGGGACCGAGACCGCTGCGGCCCGCAACGTCGGCACGGCTGGAGGCCCGGGGGACTCGGCCATGGCGAGGGGCGGATCGGTCAGCTCGTCGACGGGCCGGTTGGCGTCCGGCCGGGTCCCGCCGAGGAACCGGGCCGAGGCGGCGGGGACCACCAGAACGGCACCGACCACCAGGGCTGCCAGCACGACAGTGAGTGTCACGCGTGAACTCATGGGGACTGCTCCGGGGAGTGAATCGATGATTTCAGCTCGTCGGTGCTCTCTGGCAGGTTTGCGTCGGTCCGGGAAGGTCCTGGTACCGAGGTGTTTCTGTAACTGTGGGTTTCTTTGCGGACAGATGCGAGTCAGGTGGGCCGGTTTGAACGTCGTCGCCGCCGCGCCATTGGGCAGTTTACGGGGCGAATCTCGGAGTGCCAGCCCTCGCGCGCCGGAGATCTCGGGGGATGGGTGTCGGATAGATATGGTTCGTCCAGTTAGTTGAGTATTTTCAGGATGATAAGTGGATAAGCATCACATTCACCAGGCGTCGCTGATCGCTCGCTGTCCCGACTTGGTCTCTGGCGGTGAAGATTTTTCGACAGCTGTTACAGGGCTTGGCTACGACTGGGGATTCTTGTAACACTATGTCGGTGGACGGTGACGACGCCCAGACGGTGAGTGGCGCCCGCGGCGGGATCCTCGACGAGGTCGAGGCCGCTGAAGCTGACCTGCGCGCCGCGGCGCTACGCGGCCGGATCCCCGGTCCACGCGTCGCCGACGAGCTGGCCGATCCGGACGATCCGGGTGATCCCGACCGCTCGACCGATCCCGACCGGGACTTCACCGAGATGATCGACGCCGACCAGAAGATCGAGCCGCGCGACTGGATGCCGGACGGCTACCGGCGCACGCTGATCCGGCAGATCGCCCAGCACGCGCACTCCGAGATCATCGGCATGCAGCCCGAAGGCAACTGGCTGACCCGGGCGCCCAGCCTGCACCGCAAGGCGATCCTGCTGGCAAAGGTCCAGGACGAGGCCGGCCACGGGCTGTACCTGTACGCCGCGGCGGAAACCCTGGGCGTCAGTCGGGAAGAGTTGCTCGACCTGCTGCTCGCCGGCCGGCAGAAGTACAGCTCCATCTTCAACTACCCCACGCTCACCTGGGCAGACGTCGGCGCGATCGGTTGGTTGGTGGACGGTGCGGCGATCATCAACCAGGTCCCACTGTGCCGTTGCTCATACGGCCCGTACGCCCGCGCCATGATCCGCATCTGCAAGGAGGAGTCGTTCCATCAGCGGCAGGGCTACGAGATCCTGCACACCCTCGCGCACGGCACACCGGCCCAACGTCAGATGGCCCAGGACGCGGTGGACCGCTGGTGGTTCCCGTCGCTGGCGATGTTCGGCCCGCCGGACGCCGACTCGACCCATTCGGGCCAGTCGATGCGATGGAAGATCAAACGGTTCTCCAACGACGAGCTGCGCCAACGCTTCGTGGACATGTGCGTCCAGCAGGTCGGCCCGCTCGGGCTCACCCTGCCCGATCCCGGCCTACGGTGGAACGAGCAGCGTCAGGCGTACGACTTCACCCCGCCGGACTACGACGAACTGCTCCGGGTGATCCGCGGCGACGGGCCGTGCAACCGGCAGCGACTTGCCCACCGGCGGGCCGCGCACGACGCCGGCGGCTGGGTCCGCGAGGCGTCCCGGGCGTACGCCGAAAAGCAGGCCAGCCGGCGGAAAGCCAGCACCGTGCCGGCCGGGGTCGGCACCGTGCCGGCCGGAGTGGGCGCTCCGCCAGTCGGAGCGGAGGCCGGATGAGCGGCGAAGCGGCCCGGACCCCGCCCACCCCGCTGTGGGAGGTCTTCATCCGGTCCCGGCGCGGGCTCGCCCACACCCACGTCGGTAGCCTGCACGCGCCGGACGCGGCGCTCGCCCTGCGGCACGCCCGCGACCTGTACACCCGACGGCAGGAAGGTGTCTCCATCTGGGTGGTACAGGCGGAGTCGATCACCGCGTCCAGCCCGGACGAGAAGGACGCCTTCTTCGACCCGGCGGCCGACAAGGTCTACCGGCACCCGACCTTCTACCAGGTGCCGGACGGAGCGCAGCACCTGTGACCACGACACCCCCCGACCAGCTGCTCTGCTGGGCCGACGACGCGTTGATCACCGCTCAGCGGCTGGCCGCCTGGTGCGCCCGTGCCCCCGAGCTGGAGGAGGACGTCGCGCTCACCAACATCGCGCTCGACCAGCTCGGCGTGGCCCGGCTGCTGCTGTCGTACGCCGCCGAGCAGCTCACCCCCGATGCGGTGCCGGCCGCGCCGGCCGACCAGCCGGTCACCGAGGACACCCTGGCCTTTCTCCGCTCCGACCAGGAGTTTCGCAACTGCCTGCTGGTGGAGCTGCCGGACGACGACTACGCGATGACCATCGGCAAGCTGCTGTTCCTCGCCGCGTACCAGCTCCGGCTCTACGCCGTGCTGAGTGCCGGCGCCGACCAGCGGCTCGCCGCGATCGCCGGCAAGGCGGCCAAGGAGTCCACCTACCATCTCGACCACGCGCGGCTGTGGACCCTGCGGCTCGGCGACGGCACCGAGGAGTCGCGCCGCCGCATGCAGTACGCGGTCGACGAACTCTGGCCGTACACCTATGAGCTGGTCGCCCCGGTGCCCGGCAGTGGCCCCGCCGACCTGCGGGCCGACTGGCTCGCCGTCATCGGTCCGATCCTTGCCGAAGCCACCCTGGCCGCGCCTGCCGGCACCGGGTCCGCCGCCGCTGGCGACGGTGGCGGCTGGCGGCCCGGCGGCGGTCGGCTGGGTCGGCACACCGAACACCTGTCGTACCTGCTGGCCGAGATGCAGGTGGTGCACCGGGCCCACCCAGGCGCGCGATGGTGACCGGACCCCCCGCTGCAGCCGGCGGGTTCAGCTCGGCTGGTGGTGGGGCCAGCTCGGCCGCTGGTGGGACCGGCTCGGCCGCCCGGGCGGCGGTCGAAGCCGTCGTCGACCCGGAGATCCGCGTACTCACCATCGCCGAGCTCGGCATTCTCCGCGCCGTCGAGGTCACCGAGGCCACCGGCGCTGTCCGGGTGACGGTCACCCCCACCTACAGTGGATGCCCGGCGATGGAGCTGATCCGGGGCGAGATCCGGGCGGCGCTGCACCGGTCCGGCTTCACCGACGTCGCGGTCGTCACCGAGTTGGCGCCCGCCTGGAGCACCGACTGGATCACCGAGGCTGGCCGACGCAAGCTCGTTGCCGCCGGGATCGCCCCACCGTCGCCGGCCACCGTCGGTCCGGTGCCGGTGCCGGTGACCGTACGCTGCCCGGCCTGCGGCTCACCGCGCACCGAGCAGCTGAGTCGATTCGGTGCCACGGCCTGCAAGGCGCTGTGGCGGTGCCTGGCCTGCACCGAGCCGTTCGAGCAGATGAAGGCGTTCTGATGGCGGTGACGATCAGTCGACCGGCGCGACGGCGCCCGGTGTTCCATCCCCTCCCGGTCGCCGATGTCGATCAGCTCACCGCCGACGCCGTGGCGGTCACCTTCGCCGTACCACCGGAGCTGCGCGACGCGTACCGGTTCCAGGCCGGACAGCACTTGACCGTACGGCTGGTCGACCCGGCCGGCGGCCCGGAGATCCGCCGCTCGTACTCCATCTGCTCGACCCCGGCGGAGCTCGCCGACCACGGCCGGCTGCGGATCGGCGTGCGGCACGTCGCCGGTGGTGCCTTCTCCGGGTACGCGGTGCGCCAGCTTGCCGCCGGGGCCACCGTGGAGGTGATGCCGCCGCTCGGGCATTTCACCACCAAGTTCGAACCGGGCCGTAGCCGGTACTACGGCGCGCTGGCCGCCGGCTCCGGCATCACGCCGGTGTTGTCCCTGCTCGCCACCGGGTTGGCCACCGAGCCGGGCAGCCGGTTCACGCTCGTCTTCGGCAACCGGTCCGCGCACACCGTGATGTTCGCCGACGAGATCGCCGACCTGAAGGACCGGTACCCGGACCGGCTGCAGGTGGTGCACGTGCTGTCCCGGGAGACGCAGGACGCGGAGTTGCTCACCGGGCGGATCGACGCCGCCCGGTTCGGCCGGCTGCTGGACACCGTGGTGCCGGGACACCAGGTGGACGAATGGTTCCTCTGCGGGCCATACGCGCTGGTCATGACGGCCCGGCAGGTGCTCACCGAGCGGGGCGTGCCGGACGAGGCCGTACACAGCGAACTCTTTCACGCCGGGGACGCGCCGCCGGCCGGCGCCGACGCGGTTACCGATGTCGACGCGGCACCAGGCACCGATCCGGCCGGCACCGAGGTGACCGGCGCGGACGTGACCAGTACGGAGGTGACCGTACTGCTCGACGGGCGGGCGTCGACGGTGCGGACGCGGCCGGGGGAGCGGGTGCTCGACGCGGCCCTGCGGGTCCGGTCCGAGTTGCCGTACGCCTGCAAGGGTGGGGTCTGCTCGACCTGCCGGGCGAAGGTCGTCGACGGCGCGGTGACGATGGCCCGCAACTACGCCCTGGAGCCGGACGAGGTGGCCAACGGTTATGTGCTGACCTGCCAGTCGGCGCCCACCACGCCGACGCTCACCGTCGACTACGACGCCTGACGCGCTGGCCACGACGGCTGCCGGGCGTCACGGGGATGATCGTCGACCGAGCTGGTCGAGCAGTTGGCGGGCCTGCTGGTGGGAGGTGAGCCGGACGAACCGCAGCCGGCGCCACCGGGGGTCGACCGAAGCGGCCTGGATGCGGCTCCGGTAACGGGCGTGCTGTTGCCAGGCCCAGACGATGATCGACTCTTCCGGATCAAGGCTGAACACGTTCGACCAGCGCTCCCGGTTGCCGTTCCACAGTTCCACCCGGTGCGCCGCGCGGCGTACCGTACGTCGGACGATCTGCTGCATCACCTGCCGGCGCGGCAGGTCGAACCAGATCACCGTGTCGACTCGCCGCCAGATCAGGTCGCGCACCGTCGAGTAGTTGCCGTCCACCACCCAGCCGTCGCCGGAGACTGCGGCCGCCACCCGTTCCCGGAACTCCGGTTCCGGTGTCGGCTGCCAGTCCTGCTGGTGGAACAGGGCGTCCAACTCGATGTGCGGCACACCGAGCCGTACGGCCAACTCGGCGGCCAGAGTGGACTTACCTGAGCCTGGTGCCCCCATGACCGACACCCGTCGCATGGATGCAGGCTAGCGTCAGGAGACCACCTTGGCACCGGCTCCGGAGGGCTGCTCGACGTGGGCGGTCCGCTGCTCGGGAATCGACGGGGCGCTCAACGTGACCTCGACCGTCTTTCGGGTGCCCCATCCGGTCTTCCAGCAGGTGACCACGCCGTACCACCGGGCGGCGCGCAGTACCAGCATCGCCCAGAGCACTGCGACCGGGGCGAGCATCCAAGTCCCCAACTGGTACGCCGCCGACTGGTCGGACCGGCGGATCGCCAGGTAGCGGAGGCACTGTGCGTAGCCGATCGCCATTGGCACACAGATGAGCCAGGGTAACGCGGCCAGCGAAGGCTCCCGGATCGGTTGTACCACCGCGATGGTCAGGAACAGTGCGGTGGACAGTAGCGTCGTCGCCCATCGAATCAGGTGTAGCCAGTACGCCCACGACCGCAACGGCAGGTATCGCATCCGCCACAGTGACCGGATGAACGATCCGCGCATCCAGCGGATGAACATCCGCAGGAAGTGGCCGGTCTGCTCCGGCATCAGCGCGAAGGCGAACGCGCTGGGCTGTTGCACAGTTCGGCCGCGCAGCATGGCGAACAGGGTCAGCATCGAGTCGTCGCTGAACGGCACCCGACGTCCTGCGAACCTTTCATGCAGATAGCTGTCCAGATTGTCGCGGATCACCTGGCCTCGGTAGACGGCGATGGGCCCCGAGTTGACCCAGACCGTGCCGAACACTGACAGGCTGGACCGATCGGTCAGCTGGCCGGTGACGAACCACAGGTCGGTGAACCGGGTCAGGAACGATGCGTGAACGTTGGCTGCCATCACGATCCCGGCGACGGACTGCACCGTCTGATTAGCGAGGGGTTTGAGTAGCTCGTTGAGCGTTTCCGGGTCGCTGATCGTGTCCGAGTCGACCGTCCAGTACACATCCGCGTCTGGCGCCTGGCCGACCCCGGCTGCCTGCGCGTGTCTCTTGCCGGCATTGTCCTGGCGCAGCCATACCGGACGGATGCCGCTGTCGCTGGCTGCCCGCTGAAACCAGATGCGGGTCTCGGCGTACCCGACGTCGCCGGTGGTGGAACCGTCATCCACCACGACGATCGTCTGCGGCCGTCGTCGTTGACCGATCATGGACTCGAGGCATGCGCGCAGCGCGGCCGGGTCCTCGTTGTACGCGGGGACCAACGCGGCCACGTCCAGCGTGTCGAGGAGCCGCTGTCTGGCCGGGCCAACCTGGTAGGGCTGGTTGAGGTAGGCAAATCCCAGCTGCCACACCAGCAGTCCGTACATCAGGACGTAGATCGCCGCGAACTGATGCCCGTTGCCTGCGCTGAGTAATCCGATTGCTGCAAACGCATGGTGGGCCGCCCATACCGCTACTGCCGCCAGAAGGAATGCTGCGGCGGTGAGGATCCGGCCCCTGACGAGGGTCGCGGTCATCGATGGGCGGCGGAGCGACCTCGACGGAACGACAACCGGATGAGAACCGCTCCGATGATGATCATAACTGCTGCGGTGACCGCCATCATGAGTGGCAGTGGCAGGCTGAGCTGCCCGAGACCGGCCACACCACCGAGGGTGACCGCAAGGTTCGCGCCGGTCCGCGGCAGTGAATCACCTGACATGACGTTGTCTCCTTGGCTGCGGGCGGATAGGGGGATTTTGCGCACGAGGGTTCGCCGAGATCGGTATTCGGCGGCACGTCCGGACGGGGGTCCGGTTGAGGTATGGAAGACGGAGACCCGACTGGCTGTTGTGATGCCGGCCGAAGGCGGTAACCGGGCGGTGCCTTGTTCGGCCGCAGCCAAGAGTAGTTGCGTCGGCGACAAAGCGCTAGATGCATCATCGCCTTGGGATCACAAGACAAACGTGAGTTCATCTGCGTTGCGATCGCTTTTCTGAATGCTCTTCGTGACTCATTCTCGGGTTTGTTCACGTTATGCGGCCTGGCCCATACGAGTTGCGAGTCGGCCGGTCAATCGATCGTTCCGCTCTGCTTGGCCGAACCGCCGACAGCGGGAGCACCGGCCAGCGGTCGACGGTGGATCAGCCCCTGGGCGGCCAGGGCCGCGGCCACCGCTGCCAGCGGCAGGGCCGGCAGCGCGTACCGGGGCTCGTACATGCCGATCGCCACGGTGAACACGGCCAGCCCTGGGCCGGCGACCACCAGCAGTACGGTGTCGAGCCGGATCCAGCCGGCGACCCGCCGCCCGGCGGCCAGCGCCGCGACGGTCAGCAGCACCGCCAACGACAGCACCACCGGGATGCCCCGGGTCCAGCTGCCGTACTGGTGCAGTGTCCGGGTCAGCGGGGTGGCCGGGTCCGCGACGACCGGCTCGGCGACCGCTGCCTGGTATCCGGTGGACGCCTGGGCTGGCGGACAGCTCTGCTCGACCCGCACGTCGGCGGAGCGGAACCGGACCGGCGGCACCAGCCGCTGCCGCAGGCACTCGTTCATCGGCCCGAGGTACAGACCGGGGACGAAGTGTGCCGCGCTCTCCCGGCCGACCGTCGCGAGGTAGTCGCCGGGCTGCTGACTGATCACCGACCGGGAGAAGCTGGTCAGCACCTGGGCACCCTCCGGCGTGTAGACCCAGTCGCCGAGTCGGGCCGGCCGCCGCCAGAAGAACGCATCGGCCCGGTCCCAACGCTGGCCCGGCGGCTGGTCCGGGCAGGCGACCCGCTCCTCGTCGGTCAGTTCGATGCGGTCGCAGTCGGCGATCATCGCGGCCCGGCCGTACAGGGCGGTGCCGCTCTGCGCGCTGTAGACGCTCTGCCGGTCGCCGATCCAGACCATCACCATGACGTACGGCACGCCGAAGGCGAGCAGGTAGCCCAGCACCGGCCGCCAGCCGACCCGACGTACCACCAGGTAGCCGGCGAGCAGGAGGGCGACCGGCAGCGCGGTGGGTTTGGTCACCCAGGCGACGGCGATCAGCCCGCCGGAGACAACGGCCGCCACCGGACCGGGTCGGGACGACCAGAGCAGTGCCCCGACCGCGGCGGCGAACAGCACCGTGAACATCAGGTCAGGCAGTAGGTAGTGACCCATGGTGAGGACCAGGGAGTCGAAGATCAGCGGTACGGCGGCCAGGGTGGCCAGCCAGCGGGCCACGCCCCGGCGCAGCAGCAGGGCGTACAGGGCGACGGCGAGCAGCAGGCTGAGCAGGTGCTGCACGGCCGCGACGGCGGCGAGTGTCCGGGTCTGCTGTAGCGCGGACAGCAGCAGAACGTAGCCGATCGGCCGGTTCGGGTGCGGCTCCAGCGGCTGCTGCAGCATCAGCAGGTACTCGCCGCTGTCGCCGTGGAACCAGAACGCCGGCTGATACGCGGCCAGGTAGGCGATCCGCAGTCCGAGACCGGCGGCGAGCAGGATCACCAGAGGCAGGTGGCGGCGCAGTGGCGTCATCCGGTCGCTCTGCCCCTCCCTCGACATGGCAGTACGCTTCATGCGTGACTACCAGCCGGGAGATCGACAGCATCCTGCAGCGTGGCGCCGACGGTGGGCGGATCTCCGCCGAGGAGGCGCTGCTGATCTACACCGAAGCGCCGTTCCACGCCCTCGGCGAGGCCGCGGACGCGGTGCGCCGTCGCCGGTACCCGGACAACGTCGTGACGTATCTGATCGATCGCAACATCAATTACACCAATGTCTGCGTCACCGCGTGTCGTTTTTGCGCTTTCTACCGGGCGCCCAAGCACGCCGAGGGCTGGGCCCACCCGATTGAGGAGATTCTGCGTCGTTGCGGCGAGGCGGTCGAGCTGGGCGCTACCCAGGTGATGCTCCAGGGTGGCCACCATCCCGATTTCGGGGTGGAGTACTACGAGCAGCTGTTCGGCGCGGTCAAGGCGGCGTACCCCCGGTTGGTGATCCACTCGATCGGGCCGAGCGAGATCCTGCACATGGCGAAGGTGTCCGACGTCTCGCTGGACGAGGCGATCACCCGGATCAAGGCCGCCGGGCTGGACTCGATCGCCGGTGCCGGCGCCGAGATGCTGCCGGACCGCCCTCGGCGGGCGATCGCCCCGCTCAAGGAGTCGGGGGCGCGCTGGCTGGAGGTCATGGAGCTGGCGCACCGGCACGGCATCGAGTCGACCGCCACGATGATGATGGGCACCGGGGAGACCAACGCGGAGCGGATCGAACATCTGCGGATGATCCGGGACGTCCAGGACTCCACCGGCGGTTTCCGGGCGTTCATCCCCTGGACGTACCAGCCGGAGAACAACCATCTCAAGGGCCGCACCCAGGCGACGACCCTGGAGTACCTGCGGATGATCGCGGTCTCCCGGCTCTTCTTCGACCAGGTGGCGCACCTGCAGGCGTCCTGGCTGACCACCGGCAAGGACGTCGGCCAGTTGGCGCTGCACATGGGGGTCGACGATCTCGGTTCGATCATGTTGGAGGAGAACGTGATCTCCTCGGCCGGCGCCCGGCACCGGTCGAACCTGCACGAGCTGATCTGGATGATCCGCTCGGCGGGCCGGATCCCCGCCCAGCGGGACACCGAGTACCACCATCTCGCCGTCCACCGCGATCCGGCGGACGACCCGACCGACGAGCGGGTGGTGTCGCACTTTTCCTCGATCGCGTTGCCCAACGGCGGGGCCCGCCGCGATCTGCCGCTGGTCGACGCGCACTGACCCGGCCGGGGCCGTGCGCTGACCGGCCCGGATTCGTCCGATCGGCTGGCTGGTGAGGCCGACCAGTCAGCCCCAGTCGGCCGGCGGGTGGGCCGGTGATCGGCCGGTCGTGGCACACAGTGCCGTCGATGCGGCGAGGCGGCGCGAACCTTAGGCCAAGAGGCCATAACGTGTTGATCACGAGGGGCGCGAAGCTTCCCGTCGGCCGCTAACGTCCTCGTCAACAACGTTCCGGCAGCCGCTCGCGCCGCGACGCCGTCCCCCTGGTCGTCGCAGGTCACGTCCCCTGATGGCGGTGGTCGCCGGAGCCGTACTCCAGCGGTCCGAGGGGGCCGTCTACATAACGCACGGCAGTACGGGCGAGGTGGGTCAACCCACCTCTCCCGTACTGTATGTGGCCTCGGTCACCCTCGCCGCCGGCCCCGCGCCGCAGGTCGGGACGGGCGACTGGCAAAGTGGTCGGGCGTGACTGACATCCCGCCGCCGGTCCGCGCCGGCCTGGACAAGCAGCCGGCCGAGGTCGCCGCGATGTTCGACGGCGTGGCCGGCCGGTACGACCTGACCAACACGGTGATCTCCTTCGGCCAGGACCGGCGGTGGCGCCGGGCCACCCGCGCTGCGCTCGACCTGCTTCCCGGCGACCGGGTGCTCGACGTCGGTGCCGGCACCGGAGTCTCCACCGCCGAACTCGGCCGGGGCGGGGTGTGGGCCGTCGGTTCGGACATCTCGCTCGGCATGCTGCGGGCCGGCCGCCGGGCCCGTCCACAGGTGCCACTGCTCGCCGGGGACGCCCTGGCGTTGCCGTTCCGGGACGCCAGCTTCGACGCGGTGACGATCTCATTCGCCCTGCGCAACGTGGTCGACACCGATGCCGCGTTGGCCGAGCTGGCCCGGGTGACCCGGCCCGGCGGGCGGATGGTGGTGTGCGAGTTCAGTCAGCCGACCAGTCCCGCCTTCCAGACGCTCTACCTGTCCTATCTGATGCGGTCGCTGCCGGCGGTGGCCCGCGCGGTGGCGAGCAACCCGGATGCGTACGTCTATCTGGCCGAGTCAATCCGGCAGTGGCCGGACCAGGCGGCGCTCGCCGGGCGGATCGCGGCGGCGGGGTGGCGGTCGGCGCAGTGGCGCAATCTCACCGGTGGGATCGTGGCGCTGCACCGCGCCACCCGGCGGTAGCGCCATGCGACCCGGGCGTAGCGCCACGTCATCGGGGAGCGGTGCCGTGCTGCCGTACGCCGGATCCGGGAGCGCGAGCGACGGGTCCGCCACTGCTTGGTGTCCGTCGATGGGTGATTTCGTGTCGTCGGTCACCCGCCGAGGTCGCTACCTCGCAGGGTTAGGGTCGCCTAACCGATTGCCGCCCTGTTAACGGTTCTAGACTCACCTGCGAGACGGCTTGTGAAGCATTTCACGAGCGACTGGGAGGCGAACGGGAGGTGGCTGTGAGCGAGACCGAAGCCGATGTGATCGTCGTCGGGGCGGGCCCCGGCGGTTCCGCGACCGCCTTCCACCTCGCCCGGCACGGCGCACGGGTGCTCATGCTGGAAAAGACCACGTTTCCCCGGGAAAAGGTCTGCGGTGACGGGCTCACGCCGCGCGCTGTCAAGCAGTTGATCAAGCTGGGTGTCGACACCTCGCCCGAGGCCGGCTGGCTGCACAACCGTGGCCTGCGGGTGATCGGCGGCGGCATCCGGCTCGAACTCGACTGGCCCGACCTGGCCAGCTTCCCCAACTACGGCCTGGTCCGAACCCGGCTGGACTTCGACGATCTGCTGGCCAGGCAGGCGGTCGAGGCGGGGGCGGTGCTGCACACCGGCACCAACGTGGTGGCCCCGGTGCTGGATGCCACCGGGCGGGCGATCGGCGTGACCGCCGAGGTCGGCCCGGACAAGCAGCCGGCCACCTTCCACGCCCCGTTGATCGTCGCCGCCGACGGGGTCTCCGGCCGGTTCCCGCTCGCCATGGGGCTGGCCAAGCGCGAGGACCGGCCGATCGGAGTCGCGGTCCGGCGGTACTACCGGTCGCCGGTGCGGCACCGGGACGAGTACCTGGAGTCCTGGCTGGAGCTGCGCAGCCGGGAGGGCGGCGAGAAACTGCTGCCCGGCTACGGTTGGATCTTCGGCATGGGCGACGGCCGGGTCAACGTCGGCCTGGGCGTACTCAACTCGTCCAGCGCCTTCGGCAAGACCAACTACCGGCGGATGCTCACCGACTGGCTGGGCAGCACACCACCGGACTGGGGGCTGGCCGACGAGGCCAACGCCGACGGCCCGATCCTCGGCGCGGCACTGCCGATGGGCTTCAACCGGGTCCCGCACTACACCCGGGGAGTCCTGCTGGTCGGCGACTCCGGCGGTATGGTCAACCCGTTCAACGGTGAAGGCATCGCGTACGCGATGGAGTCCGGTGAGCTCGCCGCCGAGGTGGCGGTGCAGGCGTTGGCCCGGCCGGCCGGCGCCGACCGGGAGCGGGCGCTGGCGCACTACCCGAACGAGCTGAAGGCCCGCTACGGGGGCTACTACCGGCTCGGCAACATCTTCGTGAAGATGATCGGCAACCCACAGATCATGCGAATCGCCACCAAGCACGGCATGCCGCATCCGACACTGATGCGGTTCGTGCTGAAGCTGCTGGCGAACCTGACCGATCCGCGTGGCGGGGACGCGATGGACCGGATGATCAACGCGATGACCAAGGTGGCTCCGGCCGTGTGACGCCGCCGGCAGCACCCCGGGCCGTCGGCCCACCGCAGTAGTCGCCAGGATGGGGCAACGACGCCCGGTCCCGGCGGGAGACATCACAGATCGCTGGAAACTGACCGCGGGCAGGGAAGGACGAGCAGGAGAAACCCATGTCACTCTCGCCTTACATACCCATCGTCGGGGTGTTCGCCCTCGCCTCGGCCTTCGCGTTGTTCTCGGTGGCGGCCGCCCGGCTGGCCGGGCCGCTGCGCTACAACCGGGCCAAGCTCGAAGCGTACGAGTGTGGGATCGAGCCCAGCCCGGAGCCGGTCGGCGGCGGTCGGATCCCGATCAAGTTCTATCTGACCGCGATGATGTTCATCATCTTCGACATCGAGATCATCTTCCTGATCCCGTGGGCGGTCTCGCTGGACCCGCTCGGCGCGTTCGGCTACGTCGCGGTCTCGCTGTTCATCGTCGCCGTCTCGGTCGCCTACGTGTACGAGTGGCGGCGCGGCGGGCTCGACTGGGACTGACGGAGGAACCATGGGAATCGAGGAGAAACTCCCCGCCGGCGTACTGCTCACCTCGGTGGAGAAGCTGGTCAACTGGTCCCGCAAGACCTCCGTCTGGGGGGCGACCTTCGGCCTGGCCTGCTGCGCGATCGAGATGATGGCGGCCGGTGCTCCGCACTACGACATGGGTCGCTGGGGCATGGAGGTCTTCCGGGCCTCGCCGCGGCAGGCGGACCTGATGATCGTGGCTGGTCGGGTCAGTCAGAAGATGGCCCCGGTGCTGCGGCAGATCTACGACCAGATGGCCGAGCCCCGCTGGGTGTTGTCGATGGGGGTCTGCGCCTCCAGCGGCGGCATGTTCAACAACTACGCCATCGTGCAGGGCGTGGACCACGTGGTGCCGGTCGACATGTACCTGCCCGGCTGCCCGCCCCGCCCGGAGATGCTCATCGACGCGGTCCTCAAGCTGCGGGAGAAGATCGGCCACGAGCCACTCGGCCCGAACGGGCGCAAGATGCTGGAGGCCCGCCGGGCCCGCGGTGACGTGCCGGTGGTCGCGCCCGGGGCGATGCCGTCGTCGTACCGCTCCGACAAGGCCCGCCGGGCCGAGTGGGAGCAGGCCGTCCGGGAAGGCCGCGAGGAACAGTTGCGGATCGAGAACTGGATGAAGGCCCAGAACCACCTGCACGCCCGGGAGCGGCTGAAGTGATTCCCGCGTCGACCAGCGAAAGGACGATCCAGTGACCGGGCCGACCAACGCGCCCAGTGAGCAGCCGGGTGGCGGGGTACCCGCCGCCGCCCCGCCGGTCGGGGCTACCAGCGGCGCGCCGGCCGAGTTCCCGCCGGCCAGTGGAGCCGGCCGCGGCATGTTCGGCATCCAGGGCTCCGGCGACACGTCCGGCTTCGGCGGCCTGGTCCGCCGCCGGGCCAGCGTGGCCGGCACCGAGCGGCCGTACGGCGGCTACTTCGACGAGGTGTGCGACGCCCTTGAGGAGGCGTACCCGGCCTTCGCCGACGCGATCGAGAAGGTCGTGGTCGACCGGGGTGAGCTGACCCTGCACATCAAGCCGGAGCGGATCGCCGAGGTCTGCCGGGTGATGCGCGACGACGAGGCGCTGCGCTTCGAGCTCTGCTCCTCGGTGTCCGGGGCGGACTACCTGGGTGCCGACGAGCGTCGGCTGCACGTCGTCTACCAGCTGACCTCGATGACCTACCGGCGTCGGGTCCGGCTGGAGGCGGCGGTCACCGCCGAGGATCCGCACCTGCCGAGCGTCACCGCCGTCTACCCGACCGCCGACTGGCAGGAACGGGAGACGTACGACATGTTCGGCGTCGTCTTCGACGGCCACCCGGCGCTGACCCGGATCCTGATGCCGGACGACTGGGAGGGCCACCCACAGCGCAAGGACTACCCGCTGGGCGGCGTCCCGGTGGAGTACAAGGGCGCCGAGATCCCACCGCCGGACAAGCGGAGGAGCTACCAATGACGGCCGGATACGCAACCGAACGCGAGACCGACGAGGGCAAGGTCTTCACCGTCACCGGTGGCGACTGGGACACCGTGGTCGGCGGTACGGACCCGCTCACCGACGAGCGGATCATCGTCAACATGGGCCCGCAGCACCCGTCCACCCACGGGGTGCTGCGGCTGGTGCTGGAGCTGGAGGGGGAGACCGTCCGGGAGGCCCGGACGGTCGTCGGCTACCTGCACACCGGGATCGAGAAGAACCTCGAGTACCGCAACTGGGTGCAGGGCACCACGTTCGTCACCCGGATGGACTACCTGGCGCCGATCTTCAACGAGACGGCGTACAGCCTGGCGGTGGAGAAGCTGCTCGGGATCACCGACGACATCACCGAGCGGGCGAACACCATCCGGGTGCTGATGATGGAGCTCAACCGGATCTCCTCGCACCTGATCTGGCTGGGCACCACCGGCCTGGAGCTCGGCGCGATCTCGATCATGCTGTACTGCTTCCGGGAGCGCGAGTACATCCTGGAGATCTTCGAACTGGTCTCCGGGCTGCGGATGAACATGGCCTACGTGCGGCCCGGCGGGGTCGCCCAGGACGTGCCGGACGAGGCGATCACCAAGATCCGTGAGTTCCTCAAGGTGATGCCGAAGCGGCTCAAGGAGTACGAGGACCTGCTCTCCGGGCAGCCGATCTGGCTGGAGCGGACGCAGAACGTCGGGGTGCTCGACGTCACCGGTTGCCTCTCGCTGGGCGTCACCGGCCCGGTGCTGCGCTCCGCCGGCCTGGCCTGGGACCTGCGCAAGACCATGCCGTACTGCGGTTACGAGGACTACGAGTTCGACGTGCCGACCACGCCGACCGCCGACGTCTGGGGCCGCTACCTGGTCCGGATGGCCGAGATGCGCGAGTCGCTCAAGATTATCGAGCAGGCGTTGGACCGGTTGAAGCCCGGTCCGATCATGGTCGCCGACAAGAAGATCGCCTGGCCGGCGCAGCTGGCCATCGGCGTGGACGGCATGGGCAACTCGCTGGAGCACGTCGCCAAGATCATGGGTCAGTCGATGGAGTCGCTGATCCACCACTTCAAGCTGGTGACCGAGGGCTTCCGGGTGCCGCCCGGCCAGGTGTACGTCGGCATCGAGTCCCCCCGCGGCGAGTTGGGCGTGCACGCCGTCTCCGACGGCGGGACCAGACCGTACCGGGTGCACTACCGCGAACCGAGCTTCGTGAACCTCCAGGCGATCCCGGCCATGGCCGAGGGCGGGCTGCTCGCCGACGTGATCGCCGGGGGCGCCTCGTTGGACCCCGTGATGGGTGGGTGTGACCGCTGATGGGCTTCAGTCAGGAAACGCACGACCGGGCCCGGGAAATCATCGCCCGCTACCCGGCGGACCGCTCCCGGTCGGCACTGCTGCCGCTGCTGCACCTGGTGCAGTCCGAGGAGGGCTACGTCTCGCCGGCCGGCGTCGAGTTCTGCGCCGAACAGCTGGGCATCAACAAGGCCCAGGTCAGCGCGGTCGCCACCTTCTACACCATGTACAAGCGCCGGCCCACCGGCGACTGGCTGGTCAGCGTCTGCACCAACACCATGTGCGACGTACTCGGCGGCCAGCGGGTCTACGACGCGCTCAGCGAGCACCTCGGCGTCGGCCACGAGGAGACCACCGCCGACGGCACCATCACCCTGGAGCACGCCGAGTGCCTGGCCGCCTGCGACTACGGCCCGGTGATGACCGTCAACTACGACTTCTTCGACAAGGTCGACCCGGACATCGCGCTCGGCGTGGTCGCCGAGCTGCAGTCCGGCGGCCGCCCGGCACCCACCCGGGGTGCCCGGCTGTGCACGCTGAAGGAGATGTCGCTGCAGCTGGCCGGCTTCTCCGACACCCGCGAGGGCGCGGTCGCCGACGGTCCGGCCGGCGATGCCACGCTGCGCGGCCTGCGGCTGGCCCAGCAGCACGGCGTCTCGGTCGCCGGCTTCGACCCGAACACGCCGATCAGCGGCGACACCCCCGCCCCGGCACCCAGCCGGCCGGCGCCGGCGGCGACCGGCAGCACCGCGCCGGACGTCAAGGCACCGCAGGCCAAGTCGCCGGAGATCCGGGCCGCCGAGACCCGCGCCCCGGACGCGAAGACCCCGGCCCCGGACGCCCCCGGCACCACCGTGCCGACCGACCGGGCCGAGCCGGACAGCGACGCCGAGGCCGCCGAGTCGGCCGGCGCCGCCGCCAACCCGCCCGCCGGTGACGCCAAACCGGCCGGCGACAACTCGCAGCCACAGCGCGGGTCGCTGCGGGACGCGCGCAGCGAGGAGGGCACCCGATGACCCAGCCGCGACAGGAAACTCTGCAGAAGCTGACCCCGGTGCTGACCAAGCGTTGGCTGTCACCGGACGCCTGGAAGATCGACGTCTACCAGCAGCTCGACGGCTACGCCGCGCTGCGCAAGGTGCTGACCGGTACGCCGGACGGCCGGGGTCGCGGCGCCGACCCGGTGCACCCGGACGACCTGATCAAGCTGATCAAGGACTCCGGGCTGCGTGGTCGGGGCGGTGCCGGCTTCCCCACCGGCCTCAAGTGGGGGTTCATTCCGCAGGGCGACGGCAAGCCGCACTACCTGGTGGTCAACGCCGACGAGGGCGAGCCGGGCACCTGCAAGGACCTGCCGCTGATGATGTACGACCCGCACTCGCTGGTCGAAGGCGTCATCATCGCCTCGTACGCGATCCGGGCCAGCCGCGCCTACATCTACATCCGCGGTGAGGCGGTGCACGCCGCCCGGCGGCTGCGCAACGCGGTCGACGAGGCGTACCGGGCCGGCTACCTCGGCACGGACATCCTCGGCTCCGGGTTCGATCTGGACCTGGTGGTGCACAGCGGCGCGGGTGCCTACATCTGCGGCGAGGAGACGGCGCTGCTGGACTCCCTCGAAGGGTTCCGTGGCCAGCCCCGGCTGCGTCCGCCGTTCCCGGCCACCCACGGCCTGTACGCCTGCCCGACCGTGGTCAACAACGTCGGCACCATCTCCAGCGTGCCGTACATCGTGCTCGGCGGCGCCGCCTGGTGGAAGAGCATGGGTACGGAGAAGTCGTCCGGCCCGATGATCTACTCGCTCTCCGGCCGGATCGCCAACCCGGGGCAGTACGAGTGCTCGATGGGCATCACCCTGCGCGAGCTGATCGAGCTGGCCGGCGGCATGCAGCCCGGTCACGAGCTGCGGTTCTGGACGCCGGGCGGTTCGTCGACCCCGCTGCTCACCGCCGAGCACCTGGACGTACCACTGGACTTCGAAGGGGTGGCCGGCGCCGGCTCGATCCTCGGCACCACCGCCACCCAGATCTTCTCCGACCAGGACTGCCCGGTGTACGCCACCTACCGGTGGCTGGAGTTCTACCACCACGAGTCGTGCGGCAAGTGCACCCCGTGCCGGGAGGGCAACTACTGGATGGTGCGGGTCTTCCGGCGGATCCTGGCCGGCCAGGGCACCCACGAGGACCTGGACACCCTGCTCGACACCTGCGACAACATCCTCGGCCGCTCGTTCTGTGGCCTCGGCGACGGCGCGACCAGCTCGGTGACCTCCTCGCTGAAGTACTTCAAGCAGGACTACCTCGACTACATCGAGGGCCGCACGGCACCGAAGCTGTCGGAGAAGACTCTGGTGGGGGCCCACTGATGAGTGACGTAGCGAAAGCCACCGAGACGGTGACGTTGACCATCGACGGCGTCGAGGTCACCGCGCCCAAGGGCGCCCTGCTGATCCGGGTCGCCGAGAAGCTGGGCATCGAGATCCCCCGGTTCTGCGACCACCCGCTACTCGCCCCGGCCGGCGCCTGCCGGCAGTGTCTGGTCGACGTGGAGGGGCAGCGCAAACCCGTCGCCTCCTGCACCCAGACGGTCGCCGACGGCATGGTGGTCCGCACCCAGCTCACCTCCGAGGTGGCCAAGAAGGCCCAGCAGGGGATCATGGAGCTGCTGCTGGTCAACCACCCGCTCGACTGCCCGATGTGCGACAAGGGCGGCGAGTGTCCGCTGCAGAACCAGGCGATGTCCACCGGCCGGCCGGACTCCCGGTTCCACGAGCACAAGCGGGAGTACCCGAAGCCCGTCGAGATCTCCACCCAGGTGCTGCTGGACCGGGAGCGCTGCGTGCTCTGCCAGCGCTGCACCCGGTTCTCCGAGGAGATTGCCGGCGACGCCTTCATCGACCTGATGGACCGCTCCTCCGGCGAGCAGATCAACGTCTACCGGGACGAGGCGTTCGGCGCCGAGCCGACGCCGGACGGTGAGGGCGACGGTGATGTGCCGTTCAACTCCTACTTTTCCGGCAACACGGTGCAGATCTGCCCGGTCGGCGCGCTCACCGGTGCCCAGTACCGGTTCCGGGCCCGCCCGTTCGACCTGGTCTCCTCGCCGAGCGTCTGTGAGCACTGCTCGGCCGGCTGCGCACAGCGGACCGACCACCGGCGCGGCAAGGTGATGCGTCGGCTGGCCGGCGACGACCCGGCGGTCAACGAGGAGTGGAACTGCGACAAGGGCCGGTGGGGGTTCCGCTACGCCACCGCCACTGACCGGCTCACCACCCCGCTGGTCCGCGACGCCGACACCGGTGAGCTGCGGGAGGCGTCCTGGAGCGAGGCCCTGGCGGTCGCCGCCGACGGGCTGCGCAACGCCCGCGACGGGGCGTACGGCGTCGGGGTGCTCACCGGCGGTCGGCTCACCGTCGAGGACGCGTACGCGTACGCCAAGTTCGCCCGGGTGGCGCTGCGCACCAACGACATCGACTTCCGGGCCCGGCCGGTCACCGGTGCCGCCGGCTCCACCGAGGAGGCCGACTTCCTGGCCGCCCGGGTGGCCGGCGCCTCCGACGTCACCTACGCCGACGTCGAGCGGGCCCCGGTGGTGGTGGTCGCCGGGCTGGAGCCGGAGGAGGAGTGCCCGATCCTCTTCCTGCGGCTGCGCAAGGCGTACAGCAAGAAAGGGCTGCGGGTGATCGCCCTGGCCCCGTATCTGAGCCGCGGCCTGGAGAAGCTGGGCGCCACGTTGGTGCCGACCGTGCCCGGCGACGAGGCGCGGCTGCTCACCGAGGACCGCGCGGTCACCGAGGCGCTCGGTCGGTCCGGCGCGATCCTGTTCGTCGGCGAGCGGCTGGCCACCGTACCCGGTGGGTTGTCGGCCGCCGGCGCGGTCGCCGAGCGGGCCGGCGCGAAGCTGGCCTGGGTGCCGCGTCGGGCCGGTGACCGGGGCGCGGTCGACGCCGGCTGCCTGCCGAACCTGCTGCCCGGCGGTCGTCCGGTCGCCGACGCGGCGGCCCGGGCGGAGCTGACCGGGGCCTGGGACATCGGTGCCGGGACCATCCCGTCCGAGCCGGGCCGCGACGTCGACGCGATCGTCGCGGCGACCGCCGCCGGCAAGATCGGCGCGCTGGTCGTCGCCGGGGTCGACCCGGCCGACCTGGCCGACCCGCGGCTCGCCGAGCAGGCCCTCGACGCGGTGCCGTTCCTGGTCAGCCTGGAGATCCGGCACAGCGCGGTGACCCGCCGCGCGGACGTGGTCCTGCCGGTGGCACCGGCGGTGGAGAAGGCCGGCAGCTACCTCGACTGGGAGGGCCGGCTGCGCACCTTCGAAGCGGTGCTGACCACCACCGCCATGGCCGACTCCCGGGTGCTCGATGCGCTCGCCGCTCAGCTCGGTGTGGCACTCGGCACCGGCGAGGTCAACCTGATCCGCCGGGAGCTGGGCGCGCTGCCGGCCACCAAGGCGCAGCGTCCCGGGCTCCCGCTGGTTGACCCGACGGCACCGGCCAGCCCGGGTGCCGGCGAGGCGGTGCTGGCCACCTGGCACCACCTGATCGACCTCGGCAGCCTCACCGACGGCGACCCCTACCTGGGCGGCACCGCGCGGCCGCCGGTGGTCCGGCTGGCCAAGTCGCTGGCCGGGGCGCTCGGGGTGGCCGACGGGGATCCGGTCACCGTCGGCACCGACCGGGGCGCGGTCACCCTGCCGGCGTCGGTCACCGACCTGCTGCCCGACGGGGTGGTCTGGCTACCTACGAACTCGCCCGGCTCGACGGTGCGCCGCAGCCTCGGCGCGGTCTCCGGATCAGTGGTCCGGGTCAGCCACAACGGCGCGACGAACCCGAACCTAGGGGGTCTGCGGTGAACCCACTGGCACAGGAACCGACGCTGTCCGACTTCGGGCTGGACCCCTGGTGGCTGATCCTGATCAAGGTGGTCTTCGCCTTCGTGTTCGGGCTGCTGGGCACCCTGCTCGGGGTCTGGTTCGAGCGGCGGGTGGTCGGCCGGATGCAGGTCCGTCCCGGCCCCAACCAGGCCGGCCCGTTCGGCCTGCTGCAGACCCTGGCCGACGGGCTGAAGATGGCCTTCAAGGAGGACATCCTCCCCAAGGCGTCGGACAAGGTGGTCTACTTCTTCGCCCCGACCATCTCGGTGATCTGCGCGGTCACCGCGCTGTCGGTGATCCCGTTCGGCCCGATGGTGAGCATCTTCGGCACCCGGACCCCGCTGCAGGTCACCGACGTGCCGGTGGCGGTGCTGGTGCTGCTGGCCTGCTCGTCGATGGGCGTGTACGGGCTGGTGCTCGGCGGCTGGGCGTCCGGGTCGACGTACCCGCTGCTCGGTGGTCTGCGCTCGACGGCGCAGGTGATCTCGTACGAGATCGCGCTCGGGTTGTCGGTGGTCGGCGTCTTCATGACCGCCGGCACCATGTCGACCAGCGGGATCGTCGCCGCCCAGTCCGGCGGTGACCTGTTCACCTCGATCGGCGGGTTCGACCTGTACGCCCCGGGCTGGTACGCGATCCTGCTGCTGCCCAGCTTCATCATCTTCTTCATCGCTGCGGTGGCGGAGACCAACCGGGCGCCGTTCGATCTGCCCGAGGCGGAGTCCGAGCTGGTCGCCGGGTACATGACCGAGTACAGCTCGCTGAAGTTCGCGCTGTTCATGCTCTCCGAGTACGTCGCCATGGTGACCATGTCGGCGGTGACGGTGACACTGTTCCTCGGCGGCTGGCGGGCCCCCTGGCCGATCAGCATCTGGGACGGGGCGAACAGCGGCTGGTGGCCGATGCTCTGGTTCATGGGCAAGGTCATCGCGCTGATCTTCGTTTTCGTCTGGCTCCGCGGCACCCTGCCCCGGCTGCGCTACGACCAGTTCATGCGGTTCGGCTGGAAGGTGCTGCTGCCGATCAACCTGGCCTGGATTCTGGCCCTCGGCGGAATCCGGGTGACCAGCGGCTGGGAGCGCAACGACCGGCTGATCGCGATCGGTATCCCGGTCGCCATCCTGCTCGCCGTGGTGATCTTCTGGCCGACGCGCAAGGAGCGGCCGGCGCCGACCCTGCAGGAGCAGGTCGACTCCCGGCCACCGGGCAGCTTCCCGCTGCCCCCGATGGACCTGCAGGTCCCGCCCAGCCCGCGGGCCAAGCGGGCGGTAGCCGAACGGGAACCGGCCCAGGTCGGTCCCGCCACCGACGACAAGGAGGTGTGACGTGGGCGCGATCACGGGAACGTTCAAGGGCTTCGGGGTCACCTTCTCCCACATGTTCCGCAAGGTGGTCACCACCGACTACCCGTTCAAGCCGCCGGTGTCCGCGCCGCGCTACCACGGCCGGCACATCCTCAACCGGCACCCGGACGGGCTGGAAAAATGCATCGGCTGTGAGCTGTGCGCCTGGGCCTGCCCGGCCGACGCGATCTACGTCGAGGGCGGCGACAACACCGAGGAGCAGCGGTTCTCCCCGGGTGAGCGGTACGCCAGCACGTACCAGATCAACTACGCGCGGTGCATCTTCTGCGGGCTGTGCATCGAGGCCTGCCCGACCCGGTCGTTGACCATGAGTAACGAGTACGAGTTGGCCCGCGACTCCCGGCAGGACCTGATCTTCACCAAGGAGCAGCTGCTGGCGCCGCTGCTGCCGGGGATGGAGCAGCCGCCGCACCCGATGAGGTTGGGCGACAGCGAGAAGGACTACTACGTCGGCGCGCTGACCAACCCGGGCACCTCGGCGGGTGCCGAACGGGCGCCCTGGTCGGAGCAGGGCACCCAGGACGGCTCGGGGACGACGGGAGAGGGCAAGTCATGACCGAGCTCGCAGCGGAGGTCTCCACCGGGGAGGCGGTGACCTTCTGGATCCTGGCTCCGCTCGCGCTGCTCGGCGCGATCGGCATGGTGTGGGCCCGCAACGCGGTGCACTCCGCGCTCTGGCTGGTGCTGACCATGCTCTGCCTCGGCGTGTTCTACGTCGTGCAGGGCGGGCCGTTCATCGGCCTGGTGCAGATCATCGTCTACACCGGCGCGATCATGATGCTCTTCCTGTTCGTGCTGATGCTGGTCGGCCGGGACGCCTCCGACTCGTTGATCGAGACGCTGCGCGGACAGCGGATCGCCGCGGTCGCCCTCGGCGTCGGCTTCGCCGCGCTGGTCGGCACCGGGCTGTACCGGGGCCTCGGCGGGGTGCAGGCGGTCGGCCTGGAGCAGGCCAACGCGGACGGCAACGTGCAGGGCATCGCCGCCCTGCTGTTCGGCCGCTACCTGGTCGCGTTCGAGGTGACCGCCGCCCTGCTGACCACCGCTGCGATCGGCGCGTTGATCCTGGCGCACATCGAGAAGCGCAAGGAGCAGCGGCGCGGCCAGCCGGAAATGATGCGGGCCCGGTTCGCCCCCGGCAACTACCCCGGCCCGAAGCCGGGTCCGGGTGTCTACGCCACCTCCACCTCGGTGGCCACCCCCGGCCGGCTGCCGGACGGCACGCTCACCGACCGGAGCATCCCGGCGATCCTGCCGACGCGCGAACTCTCGCCCAGCGAGGCCGCCCCGAAGGGGACTGACAAATGACTCCGGACAACTACCTGATCCTGTCGGCGGTGCTGTTCACCATCGGCGCGGTCGGCGTGCTGGTCCGCCGTAACGCGATCGTGCTGTTCATGTGCATCGAGCTGATGCTCAACTCCGCGAACCTGGCGCTGGTCACGTTCAGCCGGATCAACGGTGACCTCAACGGCCAGATCATCGCCTTCTTCGTGATGGTCGTGGCGGCAGCCGAGGTGGTCGTGGGGCTCGCCATCATCATGACCATCTTCCGGACTCGACGCTCGGCGAGCGTCGACGACGCCAACCTGCTGAAGTACTAAAGGGGCCCACGCGTGGAATCGACTGTGGAGTACGCCCAGGCCACGGGGCTGCTGAGTAGCGTGTGGCTGCTGGTGGCCATCCCGCTGGCCAGTGCGGCGATCCTGCTGCTGCTCGGCAAGCGCGCCGACAAGTGGGGACACTGGCTCGGGGTGGTCGCCGTCGGAGCGGCCTTCGTCCTCGGCCTGACCTACTTCTTCCAGCTACGCGGCCTGGACAACCGGGCGGTCGAGCTGAGCCTGTGGGAGTTCATCGAGGTCGGTGGCCTGTCGGTGGACTTCGGGCTGCTGTTCGACCCGCTGTCGGCGGTCTTCGTGCTGCTGATCACCGGCGTGGGTTTCCTGATCCACGTGTACGCGGTCGAGTACATGTCGCACGACGCCGGACGACGGCGCTTCTTCGCGTACTTCAACCTGTTCGTCGCCGCGATGCTGGTGCTGGTACTGGGCAACAACTACGTGATGCTCTTCCTCGGCTGGGAGGGCGTCGGTCTGGCGTCGTACCTGCTGATCTCGTTCTGGTACCACCTGCCGGCCGCGGCGACCGCCGGTAAGAAGGCGTTCCTGATGAACCGGGTCGGCGACGCCGGCCTGGTGCTGGCGATCTTCCTGATGTTCGCCACGCTCGGGACCACCCAGTTCGAGGCGGTGTTCACCGGTGCCGGCGCGTTGGCGTCCGGCACCATCCTGGCGATGGGCCTGTTGCTGCTGCTCGGCGCCACCGGCAAGTCCGGCCAGTTCCCGCTGCAGGCGTGGTTGCCGGACGCGATGGAGGGCCCGACCCCGGTGTCGGCGCTGATCCACGCCGCCACGATGGTCACCGCCGGCGTCTACCTGATCGCCCGGTCCAACCCGATCTTCTCGGCCAACCCGACGCTGCAGACCGTGGTGGTCAGCGTCGGCGCGCTCACCCTGCTGATCGGCGCGGTCATCGGCTGTGCCAAGGACGACATCAAACGGGTGCTGGCCTGGTCGACGGTCTCCCAGATCGGCTACATGTTCCTCGGCGTCGGGCTCGGCGGCGGCGCGTACGCGCTGGCGATCGTGCACCTGCTGGCGCACGGATTCTTCAAGGCCGGGCTGTTCCTCGGCGCCGGCTCGGTGATGCACGGGATGAAGGACCAGACCGACATCCGGCGGTTCGGCGGCCTGTGGCGGCACATGAAGATCACCTGGGCGACCTTCGGGCTGGCCTGGCTGGCGATCATCGGCATCTGGCCGCTGTCCGGCTACTTCTCCAAGGAGCCGATCATCGCGGCCGCCTTCGAGCGGGAGGACTGGACCGCCTGGCTGTTCGGCGGCGCCGCCCTGCTCGGTGCCGGGCTGACCGCCTTCTACATGACGCGGCTGTTCATTCTCACCTTCCATGGCCCGAAGCGGTGGACCGACGACATCGACCACCCGCACGAGTCGCCGGCGCTGATGTGGGTGCCGCTGGTCCTGCTGGCGGTCGGCTCGGTCGCCGCCGGCTGGCTGATGTCCACCTCGGTGCCCGAGTGGCTGACCCCGGTGCTGGGCACCGAGGAGGGCCACCACGAAGCGGTGCTGTCACACGGCACGGTCACCATCCTGGCGCTGGTGATCACCGTGCTCGGTGCGCTGCTCGGCTGGCTGCTGTTCCGCAACGGCACCGCCGAACAGGAGCAGCCGGCCGGGGTGCTGGTCACCGCGGCCCGGCACAACCTCTACACCGACGCGGTCAACCGGGCGGTCTTCGAAAAGCCGGGCGTCTTCCTCACCCGGGCGCTGGTCTTCCTCGACAACCGGGGAGTCGACGGCCTGGTCAACGGGCTGGCTGCCGCGATCGGTGGCAGCTCCGGGCGGCTTCGGCGGCTGCAGACCGGCTTCGTGCGTTCGTACGCGATGTCCGTGCTCGCCGGTGCCTTCGTGGTGGTCGCGGCGTTCCTCGCCCTGCAGATGGGATGGCTGGCGTGAACGACTTTCCGTTCCTCTCGGTGCTGACCGTGGCGCCGCTGGCCGGCGCGCTCGTGGTGGCGCTCGTCCCGCGCCGCCAGGGGGAGCTGGCCAAGTGGCTGGCGCTCGGCTGGTCGGTGGCGGTGCTGGTGCTGTCACTGGTGATGTGGTTCGCCTTCACCGTCGGCGGCGACCGGTTCCAGTTCCGTGAGTCGTACCCGTGGATCCCCAACTGGGGGGTCAACTTCACCTTCGCGGCCGACGGCATCGCGTTGGTCATGCTGATGCTGATCGCCGTGCTGGTGCCGCTGGTGATCCTCGCCTCCTGGCACGACGCGGAGGCGTCGAAGCGGTCGGTGCCGGTCTACTTCGGCCTGTTGCTGCTGCTCGAAGGCACGATGATCGGCGTCTTCGCCGCCGCTGACATCTTCCTGTTCTACGTGTTCTTCGAGGTCATGCTGGTGCCGATGTACTTCCTGATCGGCAGCTACGGCGGCCACCAGCGGCAGTACGCGGCGGTGAAGTTTTTCCTCTACTCGCTGGTCGGCGGCCTGTTCATGCTGGCCGCGGTGATCGGGCTGTGGGTGGTCGGCGGGCAGACCTTCGACTGGCAGGCGCTCAGCGAGATCGACATGTCCACCGGCGTGGAACGCTGGCTGTTCCTCGGCTTCTTCGTGGCGTTCGCGATCAAGGCGCCGTTCTTCCCGTTCCACACCTGGCTGCCGGACGCCGGTGGTGCGGCACCGGCCGGCTCGGCCGCGCTGCTGGTCGGCGTGATGGACAAGGTCGGTACGTTCGGCATCCTGCGTTACTGTCTGGGGCTGTTCCCGGAGGCGTCGCAGTGGTTCGCGCCGTGGGCGCTGACCCTGGCCGTGATCGGCATCATCTACGCGGCCCTGCTGGCCGTCGGCCAGAACGACCTGAAGCGGCTGGTGTCGTACACCTCGATCTCGCACTTCGGTTTCATCGGGGTCGGCATTTTCGCGTTCACCACCCAGGCCGGCACCGGCGCGGTGCTGTACATGGTCAACCACGGGCTCGCCACCGGCCTGCTCTTCCTGGTCGTCGGGATGTTCGTGGCCCGGCGCGGCTCCGCGCTGATCAGCGACTTCGGCGGAGCAGGCAAGATGGTCCCGGTGCTCGCCGGGGTGTTCTTCTTCGCCGGGCTGACGTCGCTGGCGCTGCCCGGGACCGCCCCGTTCATCTCCGAGTTCCTGGTGCTGATCGGCACCTTCTCGGTGAACAAGCCGGTCGCGGTGATCGCCACCCTCGGCATCATTCTGGCGGCGGCGTACGTGCTGTGGATGGTGCAGCGCACCACCCAGGGCACGTTGAACCCGGCGCTGACCACGGTCGACGGCATGAAGCGCGACATCACCCTGCGGGAGAAGGTCGTGGTGGCCCCGCTGATCGCCCTGATCCTGCTGTTCGGCTTCTACCCGAAGCCGTTGACCGACGTCATCAACCCGGCCATCGAGGCGACGTTGTTCGATGACGTCGGCACGTCCGACCCCGCCCCGACCGAGGGCGTAATCCAGGAGGCGGCCCGGTGAGCGAGTTCTCATCCCCCGCGATCGACTACGCGGCGATCTCGCCGATGCTGATCCTGTTCGGCGCGGCGATGATCGGCGTACTCGTCGAGGCGTTCGTGCCCCGCTCACTGCGCAACCCGGTGCAGCTGGTGCTGGCCCTGGCCAGCATGGTCGGCGCGCTGGTCGCGGTGGTCCTGCAGGGCAGCACCCGGACGGTGACCGCCGGCGAGGCGATCGCCGTCGACGGCCCGACGCTGTTCCTGCAGGGCGCGATCCTGGTGCTCGGCGTGATGGCGATGCTGCTGATCGGTGAGCGGTCGTTGGAGACCGGCGGCGCCTTCGTCGCCCAGGCGGCGATCGTGGTCAACTCAGCCGAAGACCGCAAACAGGCGGCCGGCCGGTCCGGCGCCACCGAGGTCTACCCGTTGGCGTTGTTCGCCCTCGCCGGCATGCTGCTGTTCGTCGCGGCCAACGACCTGCTGACCATGTTCATCGCCCTGGAGGCGTTCTCGCTTCCGCTGTACCTGCTCTGCGCGCTGGCCCGCCGGCGGCGGCTGCTCAGCCAGGAGGCGGCCCTCAAGTACTTCATGCTGGGCGCCTACTCGTCGGCGTTCTTCCTGTTCGGGCTGGCGCTGACCTACGGCTTCACCTCTGGGGTGGACAGCCCGACCGGGCCCGGGGTGGACTTCGCCACCATCCGGGCGGCGGTGGAGACCTCGGAGTCCAGCCCGGTGCTGTTGTTCGCCGGCATCGCGCTGATCTCGGTCGGCCTGCTGTTCAAGGCGACCGCTGCCCCGTTCCACGTCTGGGCCCCGGACGTCTACCAGGGGGCACCGACGCCGGTGACCGGCTTCATGGCCGCCTGCACCAAGGTCGCCGCGTTCGGCGCGCTGCTACGGGTGCTGCACGTGGCGTTCTACGGCGCGGCATGGGACTTCACCCCGGTGCTCGGCACGATCGCCATCCTGACCATGCTGGTCGGGGCGATCCTGGCGGTCACCCAGACCGACATCAAGCGGCTGCTGGCGTACTCGTCGGTGGCCAACGCCGGTTACCTGCTGGTCGGCGTGCTGTCGCTGTCCGCCGAGGGCCTGGCCAGCACGATGTTCTACCTGGTGGCGTACGGCTTCATCGTGCTCGCCGCGTTCGCGGTGGTCACCCTGGTCCGCGACGCCGACGGCGAGGCCACCCACCTGTCCCGCTGGGCGGGGCTGGGCCGGCGCTCGCCGATGTTCGCCGGCATCTTCACCTTCATCCTCCTGGCGTTCGCCGGCATCCCGTTGACCAGCGGCTTCACCAGCAAGTTCGCCATCTTCGGGGCGGCGGTCGGGGACGGTCAGATCTGGCTGGTGATCGCCGGTGTGGTGACCAGCATGATCCTCGCCTTCCCGTACCTGCGGGTGGTGGTGATGATGTGGCTGAGCGAGCCGAGCGACGCCACCCCGACGGTGGTCATCCCCGGCGCGCTGACCTCGGCGGCACTGATGATCGGCGTACTGGCCACCCTGCTGCTCGGGGTCGCGCCGGGCGCGCTGCTCGACCTGACCAGCAACGCCGCCGAGTTTGTCCGATGAACCACCTCACCCGCCCCCAACCTGGGCAGCCACCGCCGCTGTGGCATGGTTGGGGGTGTGGTGAGGACGGCTGACGGCAGCTCCTTCGCGCCTGGCGCGGGAGCGGTGACCTCGATCGGGATCGACATCGTCGACCCGCAGCTGCAGGCGTCCATCGCCGGGATCCTGGCCGACGTCGAGGCCGAGCTGCGGGGCAGCGTGTTCAGCGCCGACCCGTTCGTCACCGAGGCGGCCCGCCACCTGGTCGAGGCCGGCGGCAAACGGTTCCGCCCGCTGCTGGTGGCGCTCGGTGCGCACTTCGGCGACCCGGCGGCGCGGCTGGTGGTGCCGGCGGCCGTGGTGATGGAGCTGACCCATCTGGCGACGCTCTACCACGATGACGTGATGGATGAGGCGCCGGTGCGTCGCGGTGCACCGAGCGCCAACTCGCGGTGGACCAACTCGGTGGCGATCCTGGTCGGGGACTACCTGTTCGCCCGGGCCGCCGACCTCGCCGCAGACCTCGGTATCGAGGCGGTACGGCTGCAGGCCCGCACGTTCGCCCGGTTGGTGCACGGCCAGATCGCAGAGACGGTCGGCCCGCGTGACGAGGAGCAGCCGGTCAACCACTATCTG
This sequence comes from Micromonospora sp. ABR4_055, assembly GCF_056160425.1. NCBI lineage: Bacteria > Bacillati > Actinomycetota > Actinomycetes > Micromonosporales > Micromonosporaceae > Micromonospora > Micromonospora sp. ABR4_055. The sequence goes on along the minus strand of NZ_JBSWXD010000003.1, from coordinate 42,578 downwards.
CAGGTAATCGGGGACAAAACCGGGTCGTTGATCGCGACGTCCGCACGGTTCGGCGGGATGTTCGGCGGCGCGACCCCAGAGCATGTCGAGGCCCTGGCCGGGTACGGCGAGATCATCGGGGTGGCGTTCCAGCTCTCCGACGACCTGCTCGACATCGCCTCGGACTCCGCCCAGTCGGGCAAGACACCCGGTACCGATCTGCGGGAGGGGGTGCACACGCTCCCGGTGCTCTACGCGCTCGGCTCGGACGACGGCGACGCCGCCTCCCGGCGACTGCGGGAGATCCTGGCCGCCGGCCCGGTCACCGACGACGATCTGCACGCCGAGGCGCTCGCTCTGCTGCGTGAGTCGCCGGCGCTGAAACGGGCCCGGGAGACGGTGCGCGGCTACGCCGAGGACGCCCGGTCCCGGCTCGCGCCGCTGCCGCCCGGCCCGGCCCGGCAGGCGATGCAGTCGCTGTGCGACTTCATCGCCGACCGGACGAACTAACCGGGTAGCCGGGGTCCGGTCGTGATCCTGGTCTGGGATCCGGTACTGGTCCGGCCCGGTCGGCACGGGCGGACCTCTGCCGGTCGGCGGCGGTACGGGCGACGACCGGCACCGCCATTTGCGATGATGTTGCGCTAGCCAATAGCATGAACCGTACGTGTCGGGCGCCACACCGATAGTCGCCACCTGGTGCCCCCGATTCGAAAGGGCATTCCACAGGCGGCTGTCTTTTCATATGGTGTAAGTCCCCGGCGGCGGAGGTGGTTGTGCGCGACCCCTTGGCGGAACCTTCGGACCTCATCCGGAGCGTTTCACGGGCACTGCGTGTGCTCGAAGCGGTCGGACGTGCCCCGCGCGGACTGACCGTCAAACAGATTGCCCGGCGCTGCGAGCTGACCGTGGCGACCACGTACCACCTGGTGCGCACCCTGGCGTACGAGGGCTACGTGATCCGTCGCGAGGACGGTACCTACATCGTCGGCCTCGAGGTCGCGGACCGCTACCGCGAACTGGTCGCCGCATTCCGCGGCCCGCCAGCGGTCGGCGAGGCGCTGCGCCGCGCAGCGGCGGAGACCGGCTACAGCCACTACCTCGGCCGCTTCGTCGGCGCCCAGGTGGCGGTGACCGCGTCGGCCGAAGGGCTGCGCTCGCCGTACCTGGAGGACATGGTGCCCGGGTTCGACGAGGGGGCGCACGCCACCGCGCTGGGCAAGGCGCTGCTCGCGACCCTCACCCCCGAACAGCGGTTCCGTTACCTCAAAGAGTTCGGCATGCGGCCGTTCACCTCGGCCACGATCACCTCCATCGAGGGCTTCGAAGCCGATCTCGCGGTCGGCGACCGGCGTGGCATGCACCTGGAGATCGGGCAGTACCGGCAGGGCCTGGCCTGCGCCGCGGTGATGGTCAACGCGGACAAGGACGTCGAGCGGCGGGTGGCGATCGCCTGCGCGTTGCCGGCGGCCGAGATGATGACCTCGGCCCGGGTGGTCCGCGCGAAGCTGCTCACCGCCGCCAGGGCGGTCGCCGAGGCGATGACCGGCCCGGAGCATCCGGGCAGCTGAAAACAGTTTCTCCAGGACCTTGAACCGCCCGGCCAGCGGCTACGTGTCATGAGGCGGAAGGGAAGGGCGCCTCTTGACCGACCAGGATTCACAACTGATGCGCGCGTTGCACGAAGAGCATGGTGACGCGCTCTTCGCCCATGCGCTGCGGCTGGCCGGTGGCGACCGGCAGCGGGCCGAGGACCTGGTCCAGGAGACGCTGCTGCGGGCCTGGCGACATCCCGAGTCGCTGGACCCGGAGCGGGGATCCGTACGAGCCTGGCTGTTCACCACGGCCCGGAACCTCGCGATCGACGCCTGGCGTCGACGCAGTGTCCGGGTCGGCGAGGTGGTCACCGACGTACTGCCGGAACCACCACCGGCGGTGGACGAGGCGGACCGTGCCGTGGAGGCGTGGACCGTTGCCGAAGCCCTCGGCCGGCTCTCCCAACCACACCGGGAAGTGTTGATCGAGTGCTTCTATCGGGGGCGTTCGGTCTCCGAGGCGGCGGCCAGGCTCGGCGTCCCGCCAGGTACCGTCAAGTCACGGACGCATTACGCACTGCGCTCGCTGCGGCTGGTGCTGGAGGAGATGGGGGTGACCCAGTGAGGTGTGACTACGCGCACGACGACGGCGCGTACGTCCTGGGTGCCCTGTCACCCGCCGAACGAGCGGCGTACGAGCACCACCTCGCCGGCTGCCCGAGCTGCCGGCAGGCCGTCGCCGACATCGCGGTGCTGCCCGGTCTGCTCGGCCGGCTGGATCCGGCCGGCTTCGAGCAGATCAGCGACCCGCCGTCGACCGAGCCCCGGTTGGCCACCCTGGTCGACGCGGCGGGCCGGGCCCGCCGCCGGGGCCGGCGGATGCGCCGCTGGCAGACCGCCGGGGCGGCGCTGGCCGCCGCCGGTCTCGCGATCGTGGTCGGCTTCGGGGTGGGCTGGGTGGGGGCCGGCGGTACGCCGGAGACCACGCCCGGCTCCCAACTCCTCGCGATGCAGCCGGTGGCCTCGCAGGTGCCGATCCACGCCGAGGTGGGTCTGCAGGCGGCGACCAACGGCACCGAGGTCACCATGCGCTGCTGGTGGGAGCCGACCAACCCGGACGGCCGACCGATGGATTTCGAGCTGGTCGCCTACGACCGGGACGGGGCCAAGCAGCAGGTCGGCTCGTGGGCGGTCAGTCCCGGGGCCGAGATCGTCTTCACCGGCGCTACCCGGTTCGACCACGACCAGTTGGAACGGCTCGAACTGGTCCGTGCCGACGGCGCGGCGATCCTGGCATACCAGGTCGGCTGAGTCGTCGGTCAGCCGGCCGGGGCAGGCTCAGCGGTCAGCCGGCCCGGCAGGCTCAGCGGTCAGCGGCTGTGCCGCCGTCAGCTCCATCCAGCGGTCAGGCTCGGCCAGCGGAGTGAAACCCAACGCCGCGTAGACGCCGTGCGCGTCCAGCGTGCCCAGCACCAGCCGGCGTACCCCCCGCCGGGCAAGCTCGTCGCGGGCCGTCGCCACCAACTGGCGGCCGAGTCCACGGCCACGCACCGAGCGGTCGATGTAGACGTCACACAGCCATCCGAAGGTCGCCTGGTCGGTGACAACCCGGGCGAAGCCGACCTGCCCGTCGGCGTCGCCCCGGTAGACCCCGAACACGAGCGAGTTGGCGATCGACCGGACGACCACCTCGCGGGAGCGGCCCAGCGCCCAGTACGCGTCGGTGGAGAGCCAGCCGTGGACCCGGTCGACGTCGACGCGGGTCGGGTCGTCGCAGATCTCATGTCCGTCCGCAAGCATGATCGACACCATGCGCCGACCGTAGGTGTCGGTCGACCGGCTGTCGTACGAATTTCCGGGACGTCGCCGAACGCACCACCCGGTACGGCAGGGTTGCTGCCCGAGGCCGGGACGGCCGGTCAGTCCCGGTCCAGAACCAGACCCAGCAGCCAGGTGACCACTCCGACCAGCAGCGCCCCGAGCACGGCGGCCGGCCAGAAACCGTCGACCTGGAACGGTAGGTCGAGCTGCTCGGCGATGAACCCGGTCAACAGGAACAACAGCCCGTTGACGACCACCGCGATCAACCCGAGGGTCAGCAGGTACAGGGCACACCCGACGGTTTTGATGATCGGCTGCAGCACCGCGTTCACCACGCCGAAGATGACCGACACGAGCAGCAGCGCGACGATGGCCTCGCCGATTGCGTCGGTCTGTAACGTGATGCCCGGAATGATCAGGGTGGCCAGCCAGAACGCCAACGCCGTACTACCCAGGCGGATGAGGAGGCTTTTCAGGAAACCCATCCGGGAATCCTGCCATGCCGGCCGTCGCCGCTGGCTCCGGCATCGCCGTCCGGCGATACCATCGTGCCTCACCCTCTCTCACGGTCGAACCGCCCGTGACGCCATGTCGTCCGCCGGTTGCGGCCCGTCGGTCCCGGAGGTGCGTGGTTGACGTCCCGGCAGCACCACTTGCAGTCCCACCGGTATGCGGCACGACGGCTGGTCGACGCGTTGGTGTCGGGGGAGGCCGATCCGGTACGACCATCCCGTCGGTCAGCCCCTGCGACGCTGGCCGGCGTGCTGGTCGCCGTGCTCGGGCTCGGCGGTGCCGCAGGGTACGGAGCAGCGACCGGATCCGCAGCCACTGACTGGCGGGACAGCCGGGTGGTGATTGTCGAACGGGAGTCCGGGGCCCGGTACGTCTACCGCGCCGGCCGGCTGCACCCGGTGCGGAACTACAGTTCGGCGTTGCTGATCGCGGGTGCGGCTCCACCGCGTACCGTGCTGGTGCGGCAGGCCGCACTACGCGACGTCAACCGGGGATCTCCGCTGGGTATCCCCGACGCGCCGGACTCGCTGCCCCGCCCCGAGGACCTGGTTGGTCCGGACTGGACGGTTTGCTCCAGCGTCGCCGACCAGGGTGAGTCGGCTGCGCCCGGGACGTCGGTGCTGCTCGGCGTGGGTAGCTCCGGCGGTCGGCCGCTCGGCGATGACGCGCTGCTCACCCGGCTACCGGACGGTGCGGTACAGCTGATCTGGCGGGGCCGCCGGCACGCCGTGGCCGAACCGGAGCTGGTGCTCGCCGCGCTCGGCTGGACCCGGCACCGCCCGCTGCCGGTCGCGCCGGCGGTGCTCCGGGCCCTGCCGGTCGGGGCTGACCTGGCCCGCCCGACGGTCCCTGGTGCGGGGCAGCCGTCCGGGACGATTCCGGACACCACGGTCGGCGAGGTCTTCGTGATGATCACCCAGAGCGGCTCGCGACAGTACGCGGTGGCGTACCGCGACGGGCTCGCTGAGATCACCCAGGTACAGGCCGATCTGCTGCTGACCGCACACGACCAGGCCGGCCCGACCCGGTTGACCCAGGGTCGGTTCCGTGGCCTGCCCCGGGTCGACGAGCTGGTCCCGGAAGGTCCGCAGGCACCACCGGCCGAGACACCGGCGCTACGATCGGCGGCGACCGGCACCGTCTGCGTCGGTGGCGCCGGGATCCGGTCCCAAGTACGGGTGGCGGTGGATCCGGACACCCCGGCCACCGGCGTCCGGTTGCCGCCCGGTCGCGGCGCTCTGGTCGAGGCGGTACGGCCGGGCGGGAACACCCCGCAGGTCAGCCTGATCACCGACGCTGGACTACGCCACCCGGTTCCCGACCCGGCGGTGCTGCCGACGCTCGGCTACCCGGACGCCGCGCGGTCGCGGCTGCCGGCCAACGTGGTCGAGCTTGTGCCGGCCGGTCCGGACCTGGACCGGCGGATCGCCCTCGGCTGACCGTGTCCCGGCTCAGCTGCGCTCTGGCTGGTTCGTCGCCGATGCCACCGCAATCGAGCCGTTATCCACAGCGGACGAGGTGGGGCTGCGCCGGTGGGTCGACCCGGCTACGGTCGGCGAGGTGACGTTCACCGCTGTCAGCGGACCGGGACCGAGAGGGGCCACAGCGTGTCGCAGACGCAAGCCGAGTTGGCGGTCATGCAGCGGGCAGCCAGCCGTTTCGACCAGGTCGACGAGGAGCTCGATGCGATGCTGCGCGGTCTGCTGCAGCGTTTGGAGGTGCTTCAGCACGCCTGGCGTGGTGCCGGTGGCCGGTCCTTCGAGCAGGTCACTGCCGGGTGGGCCAGAGAGCAGGCGGCGTTGCACCGGGCGTTGCGTGAGACGGCCGGAGCGATCCGTACCGCCGGGACGCAGTACCAGGCGACAGACGTCGCGGCGGCGGACCGGGTGACCAGGGCAGGGCGACGGATCGAGCTGCCGCTCTGAGACGACCCGGCGGCCTGCTGCTCGGGGGCGACCGGGCGGGCGGCGCAGCGGCATGACACGGAGCATGACACGGAGGAGGTGACCAGTTGGCCGACGGCGAGCTGGTGGTGGATTTCCGGGCGCTGCAACAGGCCAGCGCCGACATCGGGCAGGCGTTGCGTACTCTCGGGTCGCAGTTGCACCAGGTGGAGCGGGAGGCTGCGCCACTTGTAGCAACCTGGGACGGTGTGGCTCGTCAAGCGTACGAGCAACGGCAGGCCCGGTGGCGCGGCGCGGCACAGAATCTTCAGGCCCTGCTGCGGGAGATCAAGGTTGCGGTCGACGAGTCGGCCGCCGACTATCTGAGCACCGAGCGGCGCAACGCGGACCTGTTCCGATGAGCCGAAGCGTGTCCTCTCGACTACGCGAAGTGTTTTCTCACGTTAGTTGAACTGCAAGGCGTCCGCCGGCCGTTGTGATCGTGGCACCACCTTGTAGGTTGTACCGGACGCGTGTGGCCTGTCCGGTGGAAAGGGGGGTCGGCCGTGACCGATTGGCAACCGGCCACCGAGATCGAGGCCGCGATGCGCGACGCCCTGCTCTGTCAGGACCAGGAGCTCTACTTCCAGCTGCTGGCCGGCACCGAGTTGCTGCTCCCTGTTTCAGCGCAGGCCCTGGCCGGTCAGGCCCCGATGGGCTGGGGCACCTGGACGACGAACGGGCGGACCCACGTTCTCGCGTTCACCTCTCCGGTCACCCTGCACGCATGCCTTGGTGACAACGGCAGTTCCGCCCGTCGGGTGACGTTCGCCGAGCTGGCCGCCACCTGGCCCAACCTGGAGTGGTGGCTGGCGGTCAACCCGGGTCTGCCGATCGAAGGCTGGCTGCCGGCCTGGTTCGTCGCCCAGCTGGCCCGCGGAGACGCGCGACTGCCAAACCGCGGCGGCCAGTCCGAGGGCCGCGCCAATGCCGCCGCCCGGGCCCGTGCGACCGCCACCGTCCCCGGACTGGCCGGCTACCCCGGCGGTGCCGGGCCGGTCGACGGCGGGCCCGCTCTACTGCCGGACCACGGCCGGCATCCCACCCAGTACGCCGCCGAAGCTACCGCCGCTGCCAGCCCACCGCCGGTACCGACCGCTCCGGCGCCGACCGCTCCGGCGCCGGAAGGTCAGTGGCCGCACCCGGACAACGCGGCCGCCGACCCGGCGCCGCCGACCGCCCGTCCGGTGTCGCCCAGCTCGCCGCCACCGTACGGTTCGACCCGATCCCCGGCCGGCGCGACCGCCGGGCTGTCGGCCGGCGGTCTGCCTCGCCGGGTGCCGACTCCCACGCCGCCCACCGAAGACCCGCCACCAGCGGTGGAACAGCCCGGTGCGGCCGGCGGCACGGCGGGCGAGCCGGCGCCCGGTCCGGCGGTCGAGCCGGCGGTCGAGCCACCGTCCGGTCCGGCGGTCGAGCCACCGTCCGGTCCGGCGGTCGAGCCACCGTCCGGTCCGGCCTTCGAGCCGGCCAACGACGTGGAGCGGGACCTGGTCGCGGCGGCGGGCGGCGGCGGCAGCAACTCGTTCCTGTCCACCCTGCTGCTCGCCAAGGTGCTGCTGCCCGTCTCCGAATCGGCCGCGGCCGGGTCCAGACCCGGCGACGAGGGCTTCACCTGGCGGACCGAGACCGCCACCGACGACACGTTCGTCGTGGTGTTCACCTCGCCGGAGCGGATCGCCGATCACTTCGACACCCCGGTCGATACCGTCGAAGTGAAGTTCGTCCAGCTGATCCGCCGCTGGCCGGACCCGCAGTGGTCGTTCGTCATCAACCCCGGCACCCCGGTCGGCGCGAAGCTGCCCGGCACCGAGATCGTCGGCCTGGCCAGCTGGGCGGCTGAGGTCGGGCTGGGAGACGAGGAAGCCGACGTCGAACAGCCGGCCGAACCCCAACCCGGCGCGTCGGCCGCGCCGAAGCCGGCCGTGTCCAGCGGGCCGGACGTCCCGGGGCAGCCGACGACGATGCAGAAGACCGTCGCCGCCAGCCAGGTCGGCTACTACCTGGACCGTGGCTACGACCGGGTGTCGGGGTTCGTGCACCGCGCCGCCGAGGTCGCCCACCTGGACACCCCAGCCAAGCTGTACGCGGCACTCGGGCTCGGCTACGCCGGGTCACCCTTCGCTCCGGACGCTGACGAGATCTTCGTGTTGCGGTGGCCGGCCTACCGGCCGAGCCTCTACCGGATTCCCTACGGCGGGCAGAACGAGAACGCCATGCGGGCGATGGAAGGCTGGGTGATCGAGCGTCCGCCCTTCCGCGGCAACGGCTTCGCCCCCGGGGAGAGCAGCGACGTCGTGGCCGAGTTCAAGGTCGACGGGATCCGGCTGCCGCACGGTTCGCAGCTGTGGCGGCTCGGCGCGGACGGCACCGGGACGCTCGTCGCCCTGCTGGACGCCGACGAGACCGCCTGGCAGCGGGTCAAGGAGGAATGATGCGCGACGGCTACGTCGCCCGCTGGCAGGGGCAGGAGTACGACGCCAGCCCGGCCGGCGACGAGGTGCGGATCTACCAGCCGACCGAGGGCGACGGCTTCACCGCGATCCGCTCCGGCCGATACGTCCGGGTGGTGCCGATGTCCGAGGTCGACGACTTGGCGTACGTGCGTACCACCTGCACCTGGCACGGCCAGCCGTTCGTCGTGCTCGCCAAGCACGACGGCTGGCTGCGGGTCGAGTACACCGGCGGTCGCGCCCCGGTCGCCCAGTCGCTCGGGCTGGAGGAGTTCGACTTCGGTGTCTACCAGGGCTGGGCGGCAGCCAACGAGGTGACCGAGCTGCGCGAGCACCGGGTCTGACCGGCCGGGTCGCGGGTCAGCTCTTGGCCCAGCGCAGCACCTCGCCGAGCACCACCTCCGGCGACTCGACGTGCGGAAAGTGCCCAACCTCGTCCAGCAGCCGCCACTCGTACGGGGCGATCACGTACCGCCCGGAGCCCTGCGCCGTCCGGGGCAGCACCGCCGGGTCCAACGCCCCGTGCAGTTGCAACGTCGGTGTCACCAGCGGCTCCTGCAACAGCTTGACGAAGCGGTAGCCGTGCAGCCGCAGCAGCGACCGGAACGCCCAGCGGTACCCCTCCAACGCGCAGAACGACGCCTGCGGGATCCGCATCGCGGTCCGGCACAGCTGTTCGTACTCGGCGAACCGGGCTCCTCCGGTCCACACCGGCCCACCCCACTGGCGGAGGAACCCTCCGACCATCGCCGCGTCGTCGCGGGTCAGCACGTGCTCGTAGCGGGGCAGCTGGAAGCGTAGCGACGGGGTGGAGGCGGCGGCCTGCCCACGCGGGTCGGTGAAGATCGCCGAGCGGAGCCGCAGCGGGTGAGCGGCCCCGATCACGACCAGCCGGCGCACCATCCTCGGGTGGAACGCGGCGGCGGTCCACCCGATCATGCCGCCGAAGCCGGCGCCGACGATGACCGCCGAGCGCTCACCGAGCGCCCTGATCATGCCGGTGACGTCGGCGGCCAGGGTGTATCCGTCATACCCGCGCGGCGGCTTGTCACTCGCCCCGAATCCCCGCATGTCGACCGCCACGGCACGGTAACCGGCGTCGGCCACCGCCGGCAGCATCTCGTGCCAGGCCCACCAGAACTCGGGAAAGCCGTGCAGGAACAGGACCAGCGGGCCGGTGCCGGCCTCGACCACGTGGAACCGGCTGCCGTTGGCGCCGACGTACCGGTGCTCCCAGGGGCCCTTGATGAGCACACAGGACTCGTCGACCGGGCCCGCTGTCCTGCCACGTTCTCCCATGGCGACAGCGTAGGCCGGCCCCGCACCACCGTATCCGGCCTGGGCAAACAATAGAGGTTGATTCAGGGTGATCACCGGCGTCGGCTCCGGGTGTCCACCGGGGGTGGCTGACTTCCGCTGCTGGCGGCGGGACCCGACCGGGCGGCGATACCGTTGCCGGATGGCCGACGATGCTGCCGGACCCGATCCGGGCAACGCCCCACCGCCACCCGTCCCGTTGATCAACGTCGCCGGGCCGCCGGCCGAGTACGGCGCCGGCTACGGTGCGGCGGCGGCGTCGGTGATCGCCCGCAACATCGAGCACTACCTGCGGCGGTTCCGCGACGAGGCCGGGTTGAGCAGGTCGGCGGTACGGATCGCCGGCGGCACCTTCCGCAACGCGAGCCGGGCGGCCCACCCGAGGATCGTCGAGGCGCTCGACGCGGTGGCCGGCGGAGCAGGGGTGCACGTCGACGAGGTCTACGCGCTGAACGCCCGTACCGAACTGCTGTACGGCACCGGGCGGACGGCGGCCGACCCGCCGCCAAGCGACCCCACCGATACCGAACCCACCGATCCCGACCTGGGCTCCGGCTCCGGCCGTGACGTCGGTCCGGACGGTTCGGCCGGCGGCTGTACGGCAGCCGGGGTACTCGGCTCGCGGACCGCCGACGGCCATCTGCTGCTCGGGCAGAACTGGGACTGGCATCCCGACCAGCGGGACACGATGGTGCTGCTGCGGACCACGGACGAGCGAGGGCTGACCGTGCTCACCCTCACCGAGGCGGGCATGCTCGCCAAGGCCGGGCTGAACTCGGCAGGGCTGGGAGTCTGCATCAACATGCTCGGCAGCGACCGGGACGGGCTGGCGCCGGGCCGATCGCCCGGGGTGCCGTACCACGTGCTGCTGCGCGCGGTGCTGGAAGCCGGCAGCCTCGGCCAGGCGACCCGGGTGGCCTTCCGTACCCCCCGAAACGCGTCGATCAACCTGCTGCTCGGCCAGGCCGGCCCGGCCGGTGGGGAACTGCTCGACTTGGAGGTGGTCCCCGGCGACGTCGGGTGGACCCACCCGGTGGACGGGGTGCTCACCCACGCGAACCACCTGGAGACGGCCCTGCCGGTGCGGGACACGGCGAAGAACCTCGGCGGCTCGTCGATGTTCCGGGCGGCGCGGGCCCGCCGGCTACTGGCCGAACGGGCGGCCGGTGCGCCGTTGACCCTCGCCGACCTGGCCGACGTGTTCCATGATCATCTGGGCTTGCCGCTGGCGATCTGTCGGCATCTCGACGAGCGGGACGCACCGGCGGACCAGGCGGAGACGGTCTACTCGGTGCTGATCGATCTGGACGCCCGCCGGCTGGGGCTGGCCGCCGGCCCGCCGTGCCAGCACGACTACCACTGGCTGGAGCTGGCCGACGGCGTCACCGGATGACCTCCGCCCGGATCAGCTGCCAGTGCTGGCCCGGCCCGCAGTAGATCCGGATCCGCAGCGGAGCCATCTTCACCCGGATCCGGGTGTGCTGGGTGAGTGTGGTGCCGTCGTCGCCGTACAGCGCGTGTTCGGTCCCGTCGTCGGTGACCAGCCCGTAGCAGGGTCCGGTGCCACCCCGGGTCACCGTGCCGACCAGCCAGTCGCCGGTGATCAGGTCGGACGGGGTTTTCGGGGGTGTCCCGGGTCGGGGCAGTGTCGGCGGTTCGGTCCGGGACAGGCCCGGAGTCTCGGACGGGATCGGTGTCGCCGGTTCGTTGGATCCGGTCTGCGGGGCATCCGGCCCGTCGGTTCCGCTCTGCGAGGCGTCCGGGGTCGCCGGCATCGGTGCTCCTGACGTGGGATCGCCACCGCAACCGGCGACGGCGATCAGCGCCACGCCGGTCAGCATGGCGGCGACGGCCCGGAGGGCTGACTGTCGGATCAGCTTCGGTACTGCCATGCCGGTTGGACGCTGCCCGGCCGGCCGGAGTTCCACCGGCCGGCCGGAGTTCCACCGGCCGGCCGGGACCGCGTCACCGCCGGGTCAGGAGACCCGGATCTTCATCGTGGTGCCGTCCACCGACACCACCCGGATCTTCACGCCGACCGCGGGCAGCTTCACCCCGTGGTTGGGCAGTTCCTCGTAGAAGTACTTCCGGGTGTCGTTGAACAGCGGCTGCGCCGCCTGGCCGCGTACCCAGTGCGGTTCGCCGTTGATGTGCAGGGTGAACCCGTCGGCCTTCTCGAGGCTGAACGGCGCGTCGTACACCTGGACCCGGGCCCGCCACGGCGCGCCGGTCAGGTTGTACATCGGCCGCGGCCGCGAGTCAATGTACAGGTTGCGCCCCTCACCCGGGTGCACGTTGGTGTTGTTGTCGACCTGGGAGGTGTCCCAGTAGGAGATGAGCAGACCCTCCTGGTACGGGTAGTGGTCCACCATGTCGGGCTTGGTGTCGGCGTACCCGAAGTAGTACGGGCCGGTCTCCAGGTAGCGGTCGTACGAGACGTACGAGCGGTGCCCGGCGATGTAGTAGTTGTCGTAGTCGGCGGTCACGCTGGCCCCGACGGTGGTCCAACCGTCGAGGTCCCAGCCACCGGCACCCTCGGCACCGTCGGTGAAGATCGGTGCGCCGTCGGCGGTCACGGTCATCTCGTCGCCGAAGAAGCCGCCGTACGCCACCGCGCCGTCGGTGCGGTAGAGCAGCCGGACCAGTACGGCGTCCCCGGCGTACGCGTCCAGCGGCACGTTGATGTCGACCCACTGGCCACCGGTCGAGCTGTCGATCGCCGGGGTGCCGCTGCCGTCGGTGCCGTACGGGACACCGTTGACGGTGCCTTCGAGGGAGGTCCAGCTCGCCCCACCGTCGGCCGACGCCTGGAAGTACAGGTAGTCGTAGTCGTCCTCGATGTCGTAACGCGCCTTCATCGACAGTGCGGCGGTCGAGGCACCGGCGAGGTCGAACTCACGGGTCATCGTGTTGCTCATGTCGTCCTCGTTGCCGGAGAAGTACTGCATCTCACCGGCGTACGGCTCGCCGAGCTCGGTGGTGACCTCCTTCTTCGGCAGCACGACGATGACCGCCTGGGCCCGCTTGGTGTTGTACTCCTGTGGACCCAGGTGCAGGGTGCGTTTCTGCCCGGCCACCACCACCTCGTAGTCCAACCAGCCGAGCTGCAGCTTGTTCCAGGCACCGAGGTCACCGGGGCGCTCACCGATCCCGCCGTCAGTGGCGGCACCGAGGCGGCTCTGCGCCATCAGCGTCCAGTGCTCGTTGTTGTTGTCACCGCCGCCGGAGGTGTCGTAATCGTCCGGCAGGCCCAGATCGTGGCCGTACTCGTGGACGAAGACGCTCAGTCCGCCGTTCTCCGGCTGGATGGTGTAGTCGCCGATCCACAGCCCGCTGTCGCCGATCTGGGTGCCACCGGCGGGGTTCTGCGCCGGGCCGGTCAGCCCGATGTCGGTGGCGAAGGCGTACCAGCGGTGGCTCCAGATCGCGTCCTCACCCTGCCACGGGTCACGGTCGGCCTGGTCGCCACCGGCGTGCACGATCTGGAAGTGGTCGATGTAGCCGTCGGCCTCGTTGAAGTCGCCGTCACCGTCGAAGTCGTACCGGTCCCACTTGTCGAACTCACGCAGCTCGGCGGCGATCTCCTCGTCGGTGCGGCCGAGCGCCTGCTGGTCGGCAACCCACTGGTTGGCGGCATCGCGCAGCAGCTGCCAGACGTTGCTGCAGACGTTGCCACCGCAGAGGTCCCGGCCGTACCGGGCCTCGTTGTAGCGGACCTTGACCCAGTCGGTGACGGTGCCCTCGACGCTGTACCGCCCGGAGGACTGGGTCTCGTAGTAGGTCCTGACCGACTCGACGCCTTCACCGGCGCCGAAGTAGAGGTCCCGGTAGTGCTCGGGGGAGTAGTCGGCCTGCCAGATGGTGGTGTTGTCGACCGTCCGGTCCGGCTCGGGGATTTCGTTGTGCAGCGGTCCGTCGAACCGGGCCGGGCCGTCCCAGTCCGGGTTGCTGTCCACGTCGGGGTAGGCCGGGTGCCGTTCGTTGCCGAACTCCGCCAGGATCACGAAGATCCGGTCGGTGGTCTCCCGCTCCAACTCGACGTACTGGTCCTTGCCGGACCCGGCGCCGCCACGGGCGGCCCGGCCGGCGACGCCGGTGCCCGACGTCTCACCGACCTTCGCGACGGTGCTCGCACCGCGCCGTTCCGGGGTGAGCCGGCCACTGACCACTTCGCTCACTGCTCGTTCGCGCAGCTCACGACGCTTCTCGCCGAGCGGGTTGGGTAGGTCGTCGAGGCTCGGGGTTTCGGCCCGGGAAGGAGCCGCCACCGGTGTGTCCACCGATGGTGCGGCCATCGCCGTCGCGGGTAGAGCAAAGCCCATGCCCGAGGCGAGCGACACGGTGAGCATCCCCACCATGACTTTGCGCACCTGGTTACCTCCGGTTCGGGGGAATCGACGCCGCCACTTGGGTGAGGGCGGCACGATCTCCGGACGATGTGGCCCCCGTCGTTGGGGCCACCGTGAACCTAGTCACCCGAGGGAACCTCTGTGAAGGTCAATGCGTCGATTTGTTTCACGCTCCCGGCTGGATCGCCCTGATATGTCACAACGATCACGCCGTGAAAAGTGGCCGGCCCGGCCGCCGAAGCGACCGGACCGGCCACGAGCTGTTCACGTCGGCGGTACGCCGGGCCGCACCACCACCGGTGGTCCGCCGGGCCGCACCACCACCACCATTGGCGGCGGACGTCAGCCGTCGTCGGACTTGCCACCCTGCATGCCGGAGGAGATCAGCTCCATCACGGTGGAGTCCTGCAGCGTGGTCACGTCGCCGAGCGACCGGTTCTCGGCCACGTCCCGCAGCAACCGGCGCATGATCTTGCCGGAGCGGGTCTTCGGCAGCTCCGGCACCAGCATGATCTGGCGGGGCTTGGCGATCGGCCCGAGCGTACGCGCCACATGGTTGCGCAGCTCCTGGATCAGCGCCTCGCCGGCCTCGCCCGCGATGTCCGCGCTGCCGCGCGGGATGGTGAACGCGACGATGGCCTGACCGGTGGTCGGGTCGGTGGCGCCGACCACGGCGGCCTCCGCCACCGACGGGTGCGACACCAGCGCCGACTCCACCTCGGTGGTGGAGATGTTGTGCCCGGAAACCAGCATCACGTCGTCCACCCGACCGAGCAGCCAGACGTGCCCGTCGGCGTCCTTCTTGGCCCCGTCACCGGCGAAGTACATCTTGTCGAACCGGGACCAGTAGGTGTCGATGAACCGCTGGTCGTCGCCCCAGATGGTGCGCAGCATCGACGGCCACGGCTCGCGTAGCACCAGGTAACCGCCGCCGCCGTCGGGCACCGACTCGGCCTGGTCGTCGACCACGTCGGCGCTGATCCCGGGCAGCGGGGTCATCGCGCTGCCCGGCTTGGTGGCGGTCACCCCGGGCAACGGCGAGATCATGATCGAGCCCGTCTCGGTCTGCCACCAGGTGTCCACGATCGGACACCGGCCCCCGCCGATGTGTTCCCGGTACCACATCCAGGCCTCCGGGTTGATCGGCTCACCGACGCTGCCGAGCAGCCGCAGCGAACTGAGGTCGTACCCGGCCGGGATGTCCTCACCCCACTTCATCATGGTGCGGATCAGCGTCGGCGCGGTGTAGAGGATGCTCACCTTGTACTTCTGTACGAGCTCCCAGAACCGGCCCTTGTTCGGGGTGTCCGGGGTGCCCTCGTACATCAGCTGGGTTGCGCCGTTGGACAGCGGACCGTACACGATGTACGAGTGCCCGGTGACCCAGCCGATGTCGGCGGTGCACCAGTAGACGTCGGCCTCCGGCTTGAGGTCGAAGACCGCGTGATGGGTGTACGACGCCTGGGTGAGGTAGCCGCCGGTGGTGTGCAGGATGCCCTTGGGCTTGGCCGTGGTGCCGCTGGTGTAGAGGATGAACAGCGGCTGCTCGGCGTCGAACGGCTGCGCCTCGTGTTCGGTGCTCGCTTTCTCCACCGTCTCATGCCACCAGTGATCCTTGTCGGTCCAGGTGACCTCCTCGCCGGTCCGCCGGACCACCAGGACACGCTCCACCGACGGGCACTGGGCCACCGCCTCGTCGACGGTCGGCTTCAGGGCCGAGGGCTTGCCGCGCCGGTAGCCGCCGTCGGCGGTGATGATCACCTTGGCGCTGGCGTCCTGTACCCGGCCGGAGAGCGCGTCGACCGAGAAGCCGCCGAACACGACGTTGTGCGTCGCGCCGATCCGGGCGCAGGCCAGCATCGCGACCGCGGCCTCCGGGATCATCGGCAGGTAGATCGCCACCCGGTCACCCGCCGTCACACCGAGGTCGGTCAGCGCGTTCGCCGCCTGGCAGGTCATCCGGTGCAGGTCGGCGTAGGTGATGGTGCGGGTGTCGCCCGGCTCACCCTCCCAGTGGATGGCGACCCGGTCGCCGGCCCCGGCGGCGACGTGCCGGTCCAGACAGTTGTACGCGACGTTGAGCTGACCGCCGACGAACCACTTGGCGAACGGCGGGTTCGACCAGTCCAACACCTGGTCCCACTCCTTGGCCCAGTGCAGCCGGCGGGCCTGGTCCGCCCAGAAGCCGAGCCGGTCGGCGGCTGCCTCGTCGTACGCGGCCGCAGTGACGTTGGCCGCCCCGGCCAGCTCGGCGGGCGGCTCGAACCGGCGATTCTCCTGAAGTAGATTCTCCAGCGTTTCGCTCATGCGTGGGGCTCCTCACACGTCGCTTGACTTGCTCCGAGGTTAGTGTCGCCGTCCCGCCGGCACGAGACTTGGCGGATACCTGGGTGCCCATCGCGCGCCGAGCGGCCACACCGGCGCGGCGGGCGGTTCAGCTGGCCAAGCTTGTACCGTGTCGCTGATGACCGAGACCGACCCCCTGGCCCCGCTGCTCGACCTCGCCGACGTGGCACCCGCGCTGGACCGCGCCCGCGAGCAGGTCGACGCCGCGTTGCGGCACCGGGCGCTGCGCCGGCACGGCGGGGCGGTGGCGGCAGAGATCAGCCTCCGCTCGGCAGTCGCCAGTGCCGCGTTGGACGGGTACGACCATCCGGTCGCCGATGTACGCGCCGGGACGGTGACCGATCCGGTGGTGCAGGGGGCGCTGCGGGTGGCCGAGGCGGTTCCCACGCTGGCCGACCGCTGGCCCCGTACCCCCCGTCAGGTGCTGGCCCGGTTGCACGTGCTCGCCGCGCGCGGGCTGGTGCCGGCCGACCAGCTGGGTCGTCCGGTCGCCCGGCCTGACGTGACGCCGCAGTCAGGCGTGGCGCCGGGGCCGGATGTGGTGCAGGGGCCGGACGTGGCGCTACGGCTGGACGGGGTTTGCGCGCTGGTCGGCGGCGGCACCTCGGTGCCGGCGCTACTGCTGGCCGCCGTGGTGCACGCCGAGCTGCTCGCGTTGCGGCCGTTCGCCGGGCCGGGCGGGGTGGTGGCCCGGGCCGCCGCGCGGCTCACCCTGGTCGCGGCCGGCACGGACCCGCGTGGCCTGCTCGCCGTCGAGGTCGGCCACCACGAGCGGCAACCCGAGTACGTGGGTTCAGCCGGCGCCTTCGCGACTGGTACGCCAGACGGCGTCCGCTCCTGGCTGCGGCACTATCTGACCGCGGTCGAGCTGGGTGCCCAGGAGCTGACCCGGGTCGCCGACGAGGTGCTCGCCAACGCCTGAGCCGCTACTGGCCGGGGCGCTGGTGCGAGCCTGTCGGGTCGGTCGTGCATCCTAGACCAAGATCAGGTGAGCGTCATGGACCTCACCGGTCGCTTGAGAGGTCCATCACGCTCACCTGATCTTGCTTGGCAGCTGCGGGGTCAGGCCGAGGCTGTCTTTGTCCGGCGGTGCCGGCCGTACCAGGCGATGCCGATCGCGACCCCGACCCCGACGCTCAACGCGGCGGCCGCCACCGGGACCGCCGGCCGCTCCCGCAACCTGCGGCCGAGCGGGATCGGGTGGCGGAAGGCGAGGACCGGCCAGCCCTGCTCGGTGGCGAGCTTGCGGAGCTGGCGGTCCGGGTTGACCACCGTCGGGTGCCCGACGCATTCGAGCATGGGTACGTCGGTGACCGAGTCGGAGTAGGCGTAGCACTCGGCAAGGTCGTACCCGCGCTGCTCAGCGAGCTCGGTGACGCCGGTAACCTTGGCAGCCCCAGCCGCGTAGAACTCGATTTCTCCGCTGTACCGGCCGTTCTCCACGGCCATCCGGGTGGCGATCACGTCGGTGACGCCGAGTAGTTCGCCGATCGGGCGTACCATCTCCTCGCCCGACGCGGAGACCAGCACCACGTCCCGACCGGCGTTCTGGTGCTCCTCGATCAGCGCCGCCGCCTCTGCGTAGACGTACGGGTTGATCAGCTCGTGCAACGTCTCCGCGACGATCTGGCGGACCTGCTCCACCTGCCAGCCCTTGCACAGCGCGGCCAGGTAGTCGCGGGTGCGGGCCATGGTCTGCTCGTCGGAGCCGCCGAGCCGGAACATCAGCTGGGCGTACGCCGACTTGACCACGTCTCGCCTGGTGATCAGCCCGTCGCGGTAGAACGGCCGGCCGAACGCCAAGGCGCTGGACTTGGCGATGACAGTCTTGTCGAGATCAAAAAAAGCGGCGCTGCGGCCCACGACGGTGCAGTCTAGCCGGAGCGGGACGTCGGCGACGGCCGGTGCGTTGTCGCCGGTCGGCGACGGGGATCCCCCGGGATCTGATCCGACGATCAGGAAGCTGAGTGGCCCAACCTGCGTCCCGTGCCGGCAGCGGTGCGACTCCCGGTGAAAACGCCACTCGACGGGTGGCGGTCTGCTCAGGCATGCTTGTCATGACACAGTTATCTTTCCGTCCCAGGCTTCATCCGGAAGACACTCGGCGGTTGCACCCCCCGTGACCGCTGAGCGGGTTCGGCTCGACCCCCCCGGAGCCGAACCCCAGGCGACCCCCGTCTCCCCCCGGCGGGGGTCGTCGCTATTCCAGGGCGCGTTCCAGCTTCCAGCGCTGTCCCGCCACCCGGTCCTCCTCACTTACCAGATCAGTTGACCGGCGCTGACGTTGTCCACAGGCGGTCCCGTTGTCCACAGGCAGCCCCGTCGAGGGAGCGCGGGCACCGGGGCGGCACCCACAGTTGCGGCATCCCCTCACCGACCGCAGGAGGTCCGGATGCCGCCGCGCACCAGTATCGCCGCACCCCGCCGGCTGCCACTGGTCGTCACCGCCGACGAACGACTGCTCGACGACCTGCTGCGCCTCGCGGCGCTCGCCGGCACCGACGTCGATCTGGCTGCCGACCCGGTCGCCGCCCGGTCCCGGCAGGCCGCCGCCCCGTTCGTCCTGGTCGGTGCCGACCAGGCGGACGCCTACCTGCGGGCCAGGATGCCCCGCCGACCCCGGCTGGTCGCCGAGCTGCTCGGTGCCGAGCATGTCGCGATCCTGCCGGCGGCGGAGCCGTGGCTGGTCGACCGCCTCACCGACAACGGCGGCACCGACAAGCCGGCCGCAGCTGTCATCGGGGTGATCGGCGGCCGGGGCGGGGCCGGCGCCAGCGTGCTGGCCGGTGCCCTGTCGGTCACCGCCGCCCGGCTCGGGCTGCGCAGCCTGCTGGTCGACGCCGACCCGCTCGGCGGCGGCCTCGATCTGGTCCTCGGCTGGGAGCAGATCGACGGCCTACGCTGGCCGGCGCTCGCCGACAGCGACGGCCGGATCGACCCGTCGGCGCTGGCCGGCGCGCTGCCCTGCCGGGGCGACCTCGGGCTGCTCTCCTGGGACCGGGGCGAACCGCTACCGCTGCCCGCCGCCACGATGACCGCCGCCCTCGACGCGGCCCGGCGGGAGCGGGACGTGGTCGTCGTCGACCTGCCCCGCCGGCCCGACGAAGCAGCGATCGCCGCGATGCACGCCACCGACCGGGTGCTGGTGCTGGTCCCGGCCGAGTTGCGGGCCACGGCGGCGACCGCCCGGGTGATCACCGACATCCAACCGCACTGCACCGACCTGTCGCTGGTCGTGCGCGGGCCGGCCCCGGGCCGGCTGCGGGCCCGGGAGATCGGGCGGACCCTGGGGCTGCCGGTGACCGGGGTGCTGCAACCTGAGCCACGAGTCAGCCGAGGGCTGGAGCGCGGTGACGCTCCGGGTTCCTCGGGCCGGGGTCCGTTGGCCGAGTTGTGTCAGCGGGTCGTCGCCGGCCTGGTCGATCGCGCGGCGGCAGCGTCGTGACGGCGGGTTTGGTTGGTTCGGGCGCGGGTGACCGACGTTCGGCCTCCAGGCACCCGTCATTATCGCAATTCTGCTATACTTCTCAAGTATCGTGGCCGGTCTACTACCACCCCGGGGCGGAAGCTGAGTTGCGCGAGTTGCCCGCTGTCGAGCGGGTAGCGATCGGCCATGCAGTAGACAAATTGGTAGCAATCCGGGCCAAACCTGGGGTACCCGCACTCGAGCGACATCAAGACAGCTACCAGCCTCCGGGAGCTACGCCCACGAGCCGGCCGTAGTCGCTGGCGAGCCCTTTATCGCCAGGTCGGCAACGCCTACGTCCTCGGAGCCATCGCCCCCGAGGCCAGCGTCAACCCACGAGCCTTCCGGAAGGCAATCGCCACAGCAGAGAAGCGCATCGACGAAGTGAAGGGCGACGAGTGATGAACCTGTCCGATCTGAAGACCTCGGCCCAAGTCCACGACGAGCAGCGCCACGACCCAGAGTTTTGCTCGGAGTGGGACCGCACCGCGTTCGCCAACGACGTCGCGCTGCGAATCTTGCGCTACCGCCAGGAACATGGCCTCACCCAGGCGGGTCTTGCCCGCGAGGTCGGGATGACTCAGTCGGTGATCGCGCGCCTTGAGTCGGGCGATCAGCCTCCGTCGATCGCGACCCTGGTCAAGCTGTCGAAGGGCACAGGCATGGATTTCAATATCAAGGTCAGCGGCGGTGCTGTCGAGTTCATCGCAGCCTAAACAGCCGTCCTGACGCCAGCGTCTGCCCTGGTCCTGGTTGTGGGATCAGGGCAGACGCCAATCGGGGTCAGCGGTGGTCGAACTGGCCGAGCTTGATCCCCTGGACGAAGCCGGTCCAGGTATCGGCGGTGAACGACAGCACCGGTCCGGCCTGGTCCTTGCTGTCGCGGACCTGGGCGGCATGGTCGCTGCGCCGAGCTTCTACACAGTCACCGGAGGAACCAGACCGGGTGCTCTTGCGCCACACCGAGTCCACGTCATGCTCCTTCTGCTAGGTCGCCAGATCGCTGGCGATCCTAACCAAGGTATCGCGGGAGGCCGTTGGCGGCAGAGCCTCGGCGGCGAGCTGCTCAAACGCGGCCAAGTAAGCGGCAACCTCGGCCGGTTGCTCCAGGTAGAGCGCGCCGGTGAGGGTGCCGACGTAGACCAGCCGATCCTCGGCCGATTCAGGAAAGGGCTCGGGTATCGGCGGGAAGTCAAGGATGACGAAGCTGCCGTCGAAACCAGCGCCGGCCCCGAACGGCAGGATCTGAATCTGCACTCGGGTCCGGTCACACTCCGTGATCAAGCGGTCGAGCTGCGCCCGAAGCACACGCGGCCCGCCGACCATCCGCCGTACCGCTGCCTCGTCGAGGATCATCCGCAGAATCGGCTGGTCGTCTGTGCCCAGGATGGACTGCCGGTCCATCCGCAGCGCGACCTGTTGTTCGAGCTCACTGTCGCGCATCGGGATCGGCGCGCCCCGGAACGCCGCCCGTGCGTACTCCTCGGTCTGCAGAATGCCTGGAACCATCTGGCACTGGTAGGACCGGATGACCGACGCTTCGGACTCCATGCCGACGTAGGTCACGAACCACTCAGGTAGCACCTCGCTGTAGCGCTGCCACCAGCCGCGCTGCCGGGCTTGTCGGGCGACAGCGATAACAGCCTCAGCCTGCTCACCGGCGACGCCGTAGAGCCCAAGAAGCGCCCGCACGTCGTTCGGATGCGGCCGGACCTCGGCGGTTTCGATGCGGGACAGCCAACTCCCGTCATGATCGACCTGCCGGGCAGCCTCGGTCGACGAGAGACCTGCCTGCTCCCGCAGACGTCGGAGCGTCATAGCCAGCCGTCGTCGTTTGACTGTCGGGCTTTGTCGTGATGCCACAGACGCATCCTGCACTCCACCCGATTGCCGATCAAGCCCATGCCCAGCACAGATTGATCAACTCTCTGATGCGATCCGCATACTGCGGATTTCACTGACCCCTGCCATGGTGATAGGGCACATGTGGACGCCGACCGCATCACCGGTACGGCGAACAACGCGGTGCGCTCGACGCGGCACCGATGCTCTCGTTCTGTAGCGAGGAGGCAGCCTGTGGTCAGCTACGAGGCGTACGTCGTCGCAGTCGCAAGGACGCTGGCCAGGCGACACCGGCCGGTGTGGTCCTGGCGCAAGTGGCAGCAGGTCTGCCGGTGCGGGGCGGCGCTGCCCTGCCGGGCTCGGCACCGGATACCGATCAACCGGGGTCACTGGCCAGAGGAGGGCGCGTGAGCTTCCACACCCCGATCCAGCCGGCGTGGACCTGCGCGGGATGCGCGGATCCGTGGCCCTGTCACACCCGCCGTCAGGAACTGCTCGCGGAGTACGCAGGGGCGACGGTGTCGCTGTCGGTCTACATGGCGACGTGCCTGCTCGACGCGATGATCGACCTGGCCGACAACCGCAGCGGCTACCTGTACTGGCGATTCATGGGGTGGTGGCGCTGATGTCGGTCATCCGGCCCGGTGACGAGGACATGCACTTCGAGGACGGTTCGCACCGCTGGTACCCGTTTGATCCCGCCGACGACGACCAGCAGGCGTGGGAGGACCGGGTGCACGAGCACAAGCGCCAGCACCGTGAGGAGGAGCCGCGCCCCCGCAAGCGCTGGCCACGCCGCTCGATCTGACCCTGCCGGTTCATTGCCTACGCGGCCGCCGTAGCAGATCACCTCCGGCCGGGAGAAGTTATCCACAGGCAGGTCGGTTGTCCACAGCCTGCCTGATCGTCCAGGCGCGAACGCCGCGTCAGCGTCCACAGTTTCGGCATCGCTCCCCGAGCCGTAGGAGGGCTCAGATGCCGCCGCTGTACCCCGTCGCGATTCCCCGCACCTGCCCGCCGCTCGTCACCGCCGAGGCAAGACCTCGGCGTGACGTCGCGGGCCTGGTCGATCGTGCGGTGGTGGCGTCATGACGGCCGGGTCGGCCCGTACGGGCGGTTCCGTCGCGCCGGCCGGGTGGCCCGGTGGTGCGGGTGTCGACGAGGCGGTGGTGGCGGCCCGGGTGCGGGAGCGGTTCATCGCGGACGGCACGTCGGTGACGCCGGCCTCGGTGGTCGGTGCGGTGCGGGCCGAGCCGGGGGCGGCGTTGCGAGGTGACGCCGGGTTGTTGCGGCTGGCCGACCGGGTACACGGTGAGTTGGCCGGGGCGGGGCCGCTGTCGCCGTTGCTGGCCGACGCTCGGGTGACCGACGTTTTGGTGAACGGCACCCAGGTGTGGGTGGACCGGGGTGCCGGGTTGGAGCGGGCGGCCGTGGGCGTCGGTTCCGTGGACGAGGTGCGTCGGTTGGCGCAGCGGCTGGCGGCGGCCTGCGGGCGTCGGCTCGATGACGGATGCCCGTACGTCGATGCCCGGTTGCCGGACGGTACCCGGTTGCACGCGGTGTTGCCGCCGGTGGCGGCGACGGGGCCGTACCTGTCGTTGCGGACGTTCCGGCAGCGTCCGTTCCAGTTGGCCGAGCTGGTGGGCAACGGCATGGTCGACGGCCCAGTGGCGGAGCTGCTGCGGGCGGTGGTGGCGGGGCGGCTGGCGTACCTGATCACGGGCGGCACGGGGTCGGGCAAGACGACCTTGTTGAACACGTTGCTCGGGCTGGTGCCGGCCGACGAGCGGATCGTGATGGTGGAGGACGCGGCCGAGTTGCGGCCGGAGCATCCGCATGTGGTGACGTTGCAGGCACGGACAGCCAACGTCGAGGGGGTCGGGTCGGTCGGGCTCGGTGCGTTGGTCCGGCAGGCGTTGCGGATGCGGCCGGACCGGCTGGTCGTCGGCGAATGCCGGGGCGCTGAGGTCGTCGACCTGCTGGCCGCGCTCAACACCGGCCACGACGGCGGCGCGGGCACCCTGCACGCGAACGCGGCCAGCGACGTGCCGGCCCGGCTGGAGGCGTTGGGGCTGCTCGGTGGGCTGCCCCGCGCCGCGTTGCACGCGCAGATCGCCGCCGCCATCCAGGTGGTCGTCCAGCTGCGCCGGTTCGCCGGGCGGCGATTCGTCGACGCGATCTGTCTGCTCACCCCGCACGGGCCGGAGCGGCTGATCACGGTCACCCCCGCTTGGCGGCGCGGGGCCGGCCCGCAGCCGGCCGGCCCGGCCCTGGCCAGGTTGCTCATCGAACGCGGCGTACCGGTGCCGGCGGTGCTCGACAGCCGGGGGCGACGGTGAGCCGGCGACCCGGTACGTCGCACCGGCGTTGGCCGCGTCGGCTGCGCCGCCCGTGGGGTCGCCGCCGTCGGCTGCTGGCGGTGACCGGACCGACCCCGGTGCGCGTGTATGGCGATCCGGACTCGCCACCACCAGCCACCGTTCCGTTCAGCGTCCGGCTGTCGTCCCGGGCGCTGTGGTCCCGGGCACGGTGGCTCGGCAACGCCGCGCGCCGGCATCCGCGCCGTGCGCTGGTGGCCGTCGCCGGCACCGGCGGGCTCGCCGCCGGTTGGCTGGGCGGGCCGGTGGCGGCGGCGATCAACGCCGCGTACCTGGGGCTCGGCCTGCGTACGGCGGCGAACCGGGCCGCCGCGCAGGCTCGGCGGGACCGGCGGGTACGGCAGTTGGACGCGCTGGCCGCGCACGCCGCCGACCTGCGGGCCGGTCTGCCGGCAGGGCCGATGACGCTGCCGCAGCCGACGACGTTGCCGGGCCCGACGGCGGGCACCGCCGCCACCCGGCTCGCCGGCTTGTCGACCGCCGCCGTACGGCTTGCGGAGCGCACCGGTGCGCCGTTGGCCGACCTGATCGAACGCATCGAAGCCGACGCCCGAGCGTTCGACCGGTCGCGGGAGGCGGCCGCCGCGCAGGCCGCCGGTGCGCAGATGACGGCCTGGCTGCTGGCCGGGCTGCCCGCCGGCGGTCTGGCTCTCGGCTACAGCATCGGGGTGGACCCGGTGGCGGTGCTGTTGCGGACTCCGATCGGCGCGGCCTGCGCGCTCGCCGCCGTGGCCCTGCAGGTCGCCGGGCTGGTCTGGACCGAGCGGCTGAACCGGGCACCGGAGGCGACCAGCTGATGGCCGGCACCCGCGTGATGCTGCCGCCGGCGGTCCGCCCGGTCACGGCACTCGCCGCCCGCCGCCGGCTCGCCCGGCTCGGCGGCGATCCGCCAGCGGAGTCCGACCTGTCGCGGCTCGTCCGGCCGGTCGCGGCGCTTTCCGGTGTGGCGGTGCTGGTGATCGGCGGCAGCTGGCTCTCCGTGCCGCTGGCCGTCGCGACTGCTGTCGGTGTCGACCGGTCACTGCGCCGGATCGAGCCACCGTCGGTACGCCGTCGACGGCTGCGCGCGGCAGCCGACCTGCCGCTGGCCGCCGATCTGCTGGCGGCGGCGCTGCGCGCCGGAGCGCCGGTGGATCAGGCGATGGTCGCGGTGGCCGACGCGCTGGCCGGGCCGCTCGGTTCCCGGCTGAGCCGGGTGGCTCGGGCGCTGCGGCTCGGTGCCGAGCCGGCCGAGGCGTGGCGGCATCTCGACGCGGTGCCGGGCGGCGAGCGCCTGGCCGCCGCCGCGATCCGCTCTGCGGCCAGCGGCGCAGCCCTCGCCGGTGCCGCGACCAGGCTCGCCGACGATCTGCGGGCCGGTCGTTCGGCAGCGGCCGAGGCGGCGGCCCGGCGCGCCGGGGTGCTGATCGTGCTTCCCCTCGGGCTGTGTTTCCTGCCCGCCTTCATTCTCGCCGGTCTGGTGCCGGTGATCGTCGCCGTCCTCGGCGACGTCCTCTGAGGAAAGGAGTCATCATGCGGTCGACGAAGGTTCCGCCCGACGCGGCGGTGCCGACGACAGCGACGACGGTGTCCGGACGGCGGGCGGTCGGCCGGTGGCGCGGCCACCTGGTCGGCCGGTTGCGCGACGACGCGGGGATGAACACCGCCGAGTACGCCGTCGGCACGCTGGCAGCCGTCGCCTTCGCCGGGATCCTGCTCAAGGTGTTGACCAGCGAGGGTGTGCAGGCCGCCCTCGCCTCGGTCATCGATCGGGCGCTCGGGTGAGGCCGCGCCGGCAGGCCGGCGGTGACCGGGGCTCGTTCACCGCCGAGTTGGCCGCCGGTCTGCCGGCGCTGGTCCTGCTGCTGGCGGTCGGGCTGTCCGCCGTCAGCGCCGTGGTCACCAAGTCCGAGTGTCTCGACATGGCACGGTCGGTCGCGCTGGCCACCGCCCGGGGCGACCGTGACGCGGCTGCCCTGGCCGGGCCGCCGGGAGCGGAGGTCTCCGTGGTCGTCGACGGTGACCTGGCCACCGTCACGGTCCGGGCACCGCTGCGGGCGTTGGGCGCCCGGCTCGGGCCGGCGTCGGTCACCGCGTCCGTGACCGCCGCGGTCGAGCCCGGCGTCACCGGGACCGCTGCCGGCGCGACTGGAAACGCCGGCAGCAGCGGTTCCGTTACCGGCGGTGCCGTCGATGGCGGTGACGGCGCGGGATCGCCGCCGGAGCGTCACCGGTGACCGGCCGACGATGCCGCCGCCGGTTGCGCGGGCCCGGGGCCGACGCCGGGCAGCGCGGCAGCGCCAGCCTGTGGCTGCTCGCTGTCGGGCTGATGCTGGTCGCCGCCGGGATGGCCGGTGCGCTGATCGGTGCGGTCCGGCTCGCCCGGCAGCAGGCCTCGGTGGCCGCCGACCTGGCCGCCCTCGCCGGTGTCGCCCGGGTGTTCGCCGGCCAGGGCGTGGTCTGCGAGCGGGCGGCCGATGTGGCCGAACGCAACGGCGGGCGGTTGCGTGCGTGCACGGTCCACGGGATGGAGGTCGTGGTCACCGTCGAGGTGATGCCACTTCCGGCCACCGGCGTCGGTCGGCCGGTGAGTGCGACCGCCCGGGCCGGTCCGCTGCGGGCCGACCCGTGGGAGGGCGCCGACGCGCGGGCCGACCCCTGGTCAGCGGGTCGGGCCGTCGGCGGTGGTGGCGTGCATGGCCCAGCGGGATATCACCTGGTGGATGTTGTAGAGCCGCTGCTGAATCAGTTCGAGGCGTTCCGCCTGGGCCAGGGCCGCGTACGCCTGGGCCAGGGCGATCTGCTGGTCGACGGTGAGGTTCTGCGGGTCGATCGAGTAGAGCAGTTCGACGGTGTCGGCCACGGTGTCGGCCACGGCGTTCTCCTCCGGTGGCGTTCTGGAAGCGCTCCCACGTCTAATCTATCCAGATCAGGAGAAATTTATGCCAGTAGATCGCACATGGTCCGGTGCCGGATCAGTCAGCACTTTCCGGCAGGCTGGCCAGCACCACGTCGAGCACCCGGACCGCGTCGGCCTTGCCCAGCGGGTTGTTGCCGTTGCCGCACTTCGGCGACTGCACGCAGGACGGGCAGCCGGTCTCGCAGCCACACGCGGCGATCAGGTCGCGGGTGGCTCCCAGCCAGGTCCGGGCCGCCTGGTAGGCACGTTCGGCGAACCCGGCTCCCCCGGGGTGGCCGTCGTAGACGAACACGGTCGGCGCCTCGGTGTCGGCGTGCGCGGCGGTGGAGAGTCCGCCGATGTCCCACCGGTCGCAGGTCGCGATCAACGGCAGCAGGCCGATCGCCGCGTGCTCGGCGGCGTGCAGCGCGCCGGACACGTCCGCCGGCTCGACCCCGGCGGCGGCGAGCGCGGCCGGCGAAACGGTGAACCACACGGCGACGGTGCGCAACTGTCGGGCCGGCAGGTCCAGTGGCCGGGTGTCCAGCACCTCACCCGACCCGATCCGGCGCCGCTGGTAGGAGACGACCTGGCTGGTCACGTCGACGTCGCCGACGAACAGTCCGACCGGGCCGGCGTCGCGGTACTCGCGTACCGCCGCCACCGACAGCGAGGTGACCTCCCGGGCGTGGGTGGACCAGTCCGGCTCCTCGGCGTGCACCAGCGCGCACGCCCCGTCCAGATCGAGGTCGTCGACCACGTACGACACGCCCTGGTGCAGGTAGACCGCGCCCGGATGGATGAGGAAGTGCGACGAGCCGGGATCGACTGTGCCGAGCAGTCGACCGGTCGACGTCTCCACGACGTCGACCGGGGTGCCGCCCTCGCCACGCAGGTCGACCTCGGGCCGGCCGGCAGCGGTCCAGTACCAGCCGGTGGGGCGTCGCCGCAGCAGCCCGGCGGCGACCAGGTCGTCCAGCGTCTGCTTGACCGACACGCCACCGAACAGTTCGACGTCGGCCGAGGTCAGCGCACCCTCTGCGGCAGCGCAGCACAGCTGCGGCCCGAGCACGTACGGATTGGTCGGGTCGAGCACCGTCGCCTCCACCGGCCGGCCGAAGACCGCCTCCGGGTGGTGCACCAGGTAGGTGTCGAGCGGGTCGTCCCGGGCGATCAGCACCGCCAGCGCCTCGCGTCCGGCGCGTCCGGCCCGCCCCGCCTGCTGCCACAGCGACGCCCGGGTGCCGGGATATCCGCAGATCAGCACCGCGTCCAGACCGACCAGGTCCACCCCGAGCTCGAGTGCGTTCGTCGAGGCCAGCCCGAGCAGTTCACCGGCGGTGAGCGCGCGCTCCAACGCCCGTCGCTCCTCGGCCAGGAAACCGGCCCGGTACGCCGCCACCCGGTTGCCGAGCCCGGGTGCTACCTCGTCCAGCGCCCGGCGCGCGCTGCTGGCCACCACCTCCGCCCCGCGCCGGGACCGGACGAACGCGAGCGTGCGTACCCCGGCGGCGACCGCGTCGGCGAGCAGGTCGGCGCTTTCGCGCAGCGCCGACCGCCGTACCGGGGTGAGGTCGTCGGTGTCGGCGCGGGCACCGGGCAGCAGTGGCGGCTCCCACAACGCGAAGGTCACCGCTCCGCGCGGCGCGCTGTCCTCGGTGACCGGCTCCACCGGCAGCCCGGTCAGCTGGCTGCCCGCCCGCGCCGGCTCTCCCGAGGTCGCCGAGGCCAGGATGAACACCGGCGTGCCGGACCCGGTGCCGGGTCGGGCTCCGGGCCCGAGGGTGGGCCGGCCGCCGGACCCGGCGCCGGGCCGGACCCGCTGGTACCGCTCGGTCTGGCGACGCAGTCGACGCAGTACGTGGGCCACGTGCGAGCCGAACACGCCCCGGTAGCTGTGGCACTCGTCGACGATGACGTAGGTCAGCCGGCGGAGGAAGTTCGGCCAGGCTCCGTGCCGGGGCAAGATGCCTCGATGCAGCATGTCTGGATTTGTCAGCACAAAGCGGGCATGCTGTCGGATCCAGGCCCGCTCCGGCTGCGGGGTGTCGCCGTCGTAGCAGGCTGGCCGTACCCCGTCGAGTCCCAGATCGGCGACGGCGCGCAACTGGTCGGCGGCGAGAGCCTTCGTCGGGGCCAGGTACAGCACAGTGGCCCGAGGATCGGCCAGCAGACTCGCCAACGCCGGCAGCAGATACGCCAGCGACTTGCCCGAGCCGGTGCCGGTGGCGACGATGACGTGCCGGCCGGAATGGGCCAGTTCGGCCGCGTACGCCTGGTGCCGCCAGGGCTGCCGAACCCCGCGCGCGGTCAACACGTCCCGCAGTTCGGCGGGCACCCAGTCGGGCCACGGCGCGGTGGCACCGGGCCGCACCGGCAACCGCTCGACGTGGGTGACCGCAGCCGGGTACGGAGCCGGGTCCGCCCCTGCGACCGGGTACGGAGCCGCCGCAGTCGGCTGCTTCGGCGCGGCGCCGGTCTGACGCGGCAGTTCGCCGGCGGCGCCCCACCGACGCAGCAACCCCGCCGGGTCCGGACCCGGTCCGGGCGTTACGGTGGCGGGTGAGGTCACGTCTGCACTCTCGCACCGGGGTGCCGACGTCGGCATCCCGGGGTAGGTCTGTGGGATGCAGGGAGATCATCGACCGTGCGGAGTCGCGCGGCGCAACCGCGCCGTGCGGTGGTTAGATGCCATAGGCGTGCATCGCAGCCAAGGAGGGGACCGATGGAGCTGTCGCTGTCGACTCGCACCGTTGGCGAGTACACGGTGCTGGAGGTCGGCGGCGAAGTGGACGTCTATACCGCTCCCCGACTGCGGGAGCGGTTGCTCGAGCTGATCGACGCCGGCAACCACAAGATCGTCGTTGATCTGCACCGGGTCGACTTTCTCGACTCCACCGGGCTCGGCGTGCTGGTCGGCGCGCTGAAGCGACTCCGCCCGGCCGGCGGCACCTTCGGGCTGGTCTGCGACAAGGAGTCCCTGTTGAAGATCTTCCGGATCACCGCGCTGGACCAGGTCTTCCCGATCTTCCCGACCGTACAGGCCGCCACCGGTGGAGAACCGGATGGCTCAGCTGGCGCAGCGCCGACGGCGTGATGGCCACCGTTCGCCTCTCGTTCTCCCCGGCGCCGGTGCACGTGCGCACCGCCCGCCTGGTCGGCGTCGCTGTCGCCCGCCGGGCCGGAGTGGCCGAGGAACTGCTCGACGAGGTCCGGCTGGCGATCGGTGAGGCCTGCACCCGGGCCGTCGCCCTGCACCGCCAGTACGGGCTGGCCGACCTGGTTCAGGTGGAGATGTCCGATGAGGAGACCTACACCGTACGGGTGATCGACCGTGCCCCGATCGAAGCCGGGCTCGGCCTGAGCGCCCTGCCGCCCGACGAGTTGGCCGACGAGTCGTTGACCGACGAGGCCCTGACGGTCGGTGTCGGTTTCGCCCTGCTGGCCGGTTTCGTCGAGGACCTCCAGGTGCGGCCGGTCGACGAGGGCGTCGGAACCGAGGTGCGGATGGTCTGGCCGGTCGGCCGGTGAGACCCCCGTCGGCCCGGCCTACCAGCTGAAGATCAACCTCCGTCGTCACAACTGTCCGTTCCGCCTGCAGGAATGATCCACAACTCGGTGGGTGGACGGTGTGACCTGCCTTACCCGGTCCGGCTAGAGTACGCGGGTTATCACCAACTGTCCTGGCCCCACAAACCTGTGGGTGCCAGCAGACCTCGTTGCTCCCCGCGTGGAGTCGCCCCGCCGGTTCGTCCACCGACCGGGGCGAGCGTTCGGTACAGGAGGACACTGATGTCCGGGACCACCTTGGCCGCCGAAGGCGGCGGGCTGTCCCTTACCGGCACACACCTGACGTACGTCGTCATCGCCGCGGTCATCGCGCTGGTGGCGCTGGGTTTCGCCGCCGCCCTGGTACGGGCGGTACTGGCGACCGGTAAGGGCACCACGAACATGCAGGAGATCGCCGGCGCCGTGCAGGAAGGCGCGTCGGCGTACCTGTTCCGCCAGTTCAAAACCCTCGGCGTGTTCGTCGTACTCGCCGTCATACTGCTCTTCCTGCTCCCTGTGCACGAGACACAGGGCAGCGAGACGATGGTGAAGGTCGGTCGATCCGTCTTCTTCGTGGTGGGCGCGGTGTTCAGCGCGTTCATCGGCGGCGCCGGGATGGCGCTGGCCACCCGGGCGAACCTGCGGGTCGCCGCGGCGGCCGGCACCGG
Source organism: Micromonospora sp. ABR4_055 (assembly GCF_056160425.1). Taxonomy (NCBI): domain Bacteria; kingdom Bacillati; phylum Actinomycetota; class Actinomycetes; order Micromonosporales; family Micromonosporaceae; genus Micromonospora; species Micromonospora sp. ABR4_055. The sequence goes on along the minus strand of NZ_JBSWXD010000003.1, from coordinate 11,541 downwards.
CGCCGGTGGCCGGGAGAACGCGATGAAGATCGCCTTCCGGACCGGCGGCGTGGTCGGCTTCCTCACGGTGGGCCTCGGCCTGTTCGGCGCGGCCCTGGTGGTCGTCCTCTACCGGGTCGACGCACCGACCGTGCTGGAGGGCTTCGGCTTCGGCGCGGCCCTGCTGGCCATGTTCATGCGGGTCGGCGGCGGCATCTTCACCAAGGCCGCCGACGTCGGTGCCGACCTGGTCGGCAAGGTCGAGCAGGGCATCCCGGAGGACGACGCCCGTAACCCGGCGACCATCGCCGACAACGTGGGCGACAACGTCGGTGACTGCGCCGGCATGGCCGCCGACCTGTTCGAGTCGTACGCGGTGACCCTGGTCGCCGCGCTGATTCTGGGCCGGGCCGCGTTCGGCGAGGAAGGCCTGGTCTTCCCGCTGATCGTCTCCACCATCGGTGCGGTGATCGCGCTGTTCGGCGTACTGATCACCCGACTGCGTCCGTCGGACCGTAACGGCATGGTGGCGATCAACCGGGCGTTCTTCACCTCGGCTGTGCTGGCCGCTGTGCTGGTCGCCGTCGCCGCCTTCTTCTACCTGCCGAGCAGCTGGACGGAGCTGCTCGGCGACGACTGGCGTACGCAGCTCGGCGTCGACGAGGGCGCCGACCTGCCGCTGTCCCCGGCCGGTCTGGCCATCGGCGCGGTGTTCATCGGCATCGTGCTGGCCGCCGCGATCCAGCTGCTCACCGGCTACTTCACCGAGGTGCACCGCCGCCCGGTGCAGGACATCGGCAAGAGCTCGCAGACCGGCGCGGCGACTGTCATCCTGGCTGGCATCAGCGTCGGCCTGGAGTCGGCGGTCTACTCGGCGCTGCTGGTCGGCGCGGGAGTGTTCGGGGCGTACCTGCTTGGTGGCGGCTCCATCACCCTGTCGCTGTTCGCCGTGGCGCTGGCCGGCACCGGCCTGCTCACCACGGTCGGCGTGATCGTGGCGATGGACACCTTCGGCCCGATCTCCGACAACGCGCAGGGCATCGCCGAGATGTCCGGTGACATCGACGAGGCCGGTGCCCGTACCCTCACCGAGCTGGACGCGGTCGGCAACACCACGAAGGCGATCACCAAGGGCATCGCGATCGCCACCGCCGTGCTCGCCGCGACGGCGCTGTTCGGCTCCTACACCGACACGGTCAGTATCGCGCTGAACGACGCCGGGATCGACGACGTGCCCGGCTACCTGGCCGACTCGCTCAACGTCGCGAACCCGGGCAACCTGGTCGGTCTGATCATCGGTGCCGCGGTGGTCTTCCTCTTCTCCGGGCTGGCCATCAACGCGGTGTCCCGCTCGGCCGGCGCCGTCGTGCTGGAGGTCCGCCGCCAGTTCCGCGACAACCCCGGCATCATGGAACGGACCCAACGGCCGGAGTACGGCAAGGTGGTCGACATCTGCACCCGCGACGCCCAGCGGGAACTGCTCACCCCGGGTCTGCTGGCGGTGCTGGCGCCGATCGCGGTCGGCTTCGGCCTCGGCGCCGGTGCGCTCGCCGCGTACCTGGCCGGCGCGATCGGCACCGGTGTGCTGATGGCGGTCTTCCTGGCCAACTCCGGCGGCGCCTGGGACAACGCCAAGAAGCTGGTGGAGGACGGCGCACACGGCGGCAAGGGTTCCGAGGCGCACGCCGCCACGGTCATCGGCGACACCGTCGGCGACCCGTTCAAGGACACCGCCGGCCCGGCGATCAACCCGCTGCTCAAGGTGATGAACCTGGTGGCCCTGCTGATCGCCCCCGCGGTGATCATGTGGGGCGTGGGCACCGACCAGAACGACCCGCTGCGCATCGCCATCGCGGTGCTGGCGACCCTGGTCGTGGTGGCCGCCGTGGTGTTCACCAAGCGCAAGCCGATGGCGATGGGGGAGGACGTCGACGGTGGTCCGGCCGGTGGCGGCAGCGCCGGGTCCGAATCGGAGCGGGTGAGCGTCTGACCGACCGGTGGCTCCGCCCGATCCCTGTGGACCGGGTGGAGCCACCGGCTTCGACGTACCGCCGACCGGTGGCGGGCCGTACGGCTGTCGTCACCGGTGCGTACGCTGCACAGCATGGGAGCGCGCCGCGTGGTGTCCACTGCCCGGATCGCAGTGCTGCTCACTGCCGTGGCGTTGACGCTGTCGGGCTGCGGTGGAGGACCCAGCCCGGTCGTCTGGGCGGCCGAGGTGTGCACCGCGCTGCGCCCGTGGCGGGCCGAGATCAGCAATCTGACCAGCAGCACCCAGCAGCAGATGACCGCGCAGACGACCCCGGCGCAGGCGCAGGAGAATTTGGTCCGGCTGCTGTCCGGCGCGGCCGCCGCGACCGAGACCGCCCGGGTCCGGGTGGTGGAGGCCGGGGTGCCCGACGCGGACCAGGGTGAGCAGGTGGCCAGCGGGTTCGCAGGCTCGCTCGGCGCGGTGCGCGACGCGTACGGCAAGGCCGAGGAGGGCATCGCCGGGCTGGACGCAACCGGACCGGCGGACAGCTTCTACGACGAGGTCGAGGCGGTGCTCGCCACCCTCACCGACGACTACCAGCGCAGCGCGCTGGACACCAGCTCACTGGATTCCGCGGAGCTCAACCGGGCCTTCGACGAGGTCCCGGAGTGTCGCTGACGCCGCCGACCGACTCCTCCGCCGGTGCCCTGACGCCCCGGCAGTTGTCGCTGTTCGGCGTGGCGGCGGCGGATCCGACGCCGGGCGACCTGGCGGGTCTGCTCGCCGGTCCGGGGCGGATCACCCGGATGGGCGGCACCGTACGGGTGTCGGTGGACGTCGAGCCGGCCTGGCGGGTGCACGTGCTGGTTGCCGAGTTCCGTCGGCGCGGGCTGGCGCCGAGTTGGCGTCAGCTGCCGGACGGCCGGCTGACGGTGCGGACGGCGTATACGGCGGTGCTGGCCCGGCTCGGCGCGGCCTGGCTGCATCCGCCGATGCCAGACGGACCGGACGCCGACCAGTTGGACACCAACCAACTGGAGGCCGACCAACCGGACGCCGACCAACCGGAGGCGGGGCCGGTGCGTGGCGAGGACGACCGCCTGGTCAAGCGGCCGCCGACCGGTTTCCACCTGGCCGGTCAGCGGCTGCGGCTGTGGGCGGCGGCGGCCGGTGCCAGGGACCCGCTCGGCTACCGGTTGCGGCTGGCCGAATCGGATTCAGACAACTGGCCCCAGGTGGGTGCCGCGCTCGCCGCGATCGGGCTGCCGGCGGTGCTGCTCGATGCCCGGTCCGGTGGTCCGGCGTACCGGATCGTGGGCCGACGCCGGCTGACGAGACTGGCCGAGCTGCTCGGCGACCGGCCCCCCGCCGCCCCCGAGGACGGCTGGGCGTGATGACACGATCGCTGTCTGATCGCTGACAGAACAGCCGGGACATCGACCGACGCCACCGGCGGCTGCGGTGCGGTGCGCCACGTCACGCCGGTTGGTGGGTGTACCGTGTCGCCGTTGGTGCGGTAGGAACGAGCTGGGTCGGCATCGGGTGGGCTGCCGGCCGGCTGTGGTGAACCAACCGGACGACCAACGCAAATCGGGCCGAAGGCTTGGGTGCGTGTGCTCCACCGGCCCCGGGTTCGCGTTACGTTGGACATCGTGACCGTCGCCCGCCCGCTCGTCGTGGCGGGCGCCGGTCGATCCGGGCCGCCGCCTGTCGCCGGGCGGTCCGAGTGGGGTCGAGGTCAGGAGAGACGTGCCGAGCAACACCTCAACCAGTCGTCTGGTCATCGTCGAATCGCCGGCGAAGGCCAAGACGATCTCGGGCTACCTGGGCCCGGGGTACGTCGTCGAGGCGAGCCTCGGGCATGTCCGGGACCTGCCCCGCAACGCCGCCGACGTGCCGGCCCGCTACAAGAAGGAGCCGTGGGCCCGGCTCGGCGTCGACGTCGACAACGGCTTCTCCGCGCTGTACGTCGTCTCGGCCGACCGTAAGCAGCAGATCGCCAAACTGACCAAGCTGGCCAAGGAGGTCGACGAGGTCCTGCTCGCCACGGACGAGGACCGTGAGGGCGAAGCGATCGCCTGGCATCTGGTGGAGACCCTCAAGCCCAAGGTGCCGGTGCGTCGGATGGTCTTCCACGAGATCACCCGGGCCGCCATCCAGGCCGCGGTGGCCAACCCGCGGGAGATCGACCGCAACCTGGTCGACGCCCAGGAGGCGCGGCGGATCCTGGACCGGCTGTACGGCTACGAGGTCTCGCCGGTGCTGTGGAAGAAGGTGATGCCCCGGCTGTCCGCCGGCCGGGTGCAGTCGGTGGCCACCCGGATCGTGGTGGAGCGCGAGCGGCAGCGGATGGCGTTCCGTACCGCCGACTACTGGGACATCCAGGCCACCCTGGCGGTGACCGGCCAGCCGGCGGCCGCAGCCGACGGGCCCCGCTCGTTCACCGCCACCCTGATCGCGCTCGGCGGCGACCGGATCGCGACCGGCAAGGACTTCGAGCCGACCACCGGACGGGTCCGGCCGGAGGCGTCGGTGGTGCACCTCGACGGCGACGGGGCGCGGGGCCTGGCAGCCCGGCTCGACGGTCGGCCGTTCACCGTCACCCGGGTCGAGGAGAAGCCGTACCGCCGCCGGCCGTACGCCCCGTTCATCACCTCCACGCTGCAGCAGGAGGCGGCCCGTAAGATGCGGTTCTCGTCGCAGCAGACGATGCGCACCGCGCAGCGGCTGTACGAGAACGGCTACATCACCTACATGCGGACCGACTCGGTCAACCTGTCGGAAACGGCGATCGCCGCCGCCCGCAGCCAGGTCGCCGAGCTGTACGGCGACCGTTTCGTCCCGCCGGAGCCGCGCCGGTACACCGGCAAGGTCAAGAACGCCCAGGAGGCGCACGAGGCCATCCGCCCCGCCGGTGACCACTTCCGCACCCCCGGGGAGCTGGCCAACGAACTGTCCGCCGAGGAGTTCAAGCTCTACGAGCTGATCTGGCGGCGGACCATCGCGTCCCAGATGACCGACGCGGTGGGTTCCAGCGTGTCGGTGCGGATCCGGGCCGTTTCGACCGCCGGCGAGGAATGCGACTTCGGTGCGACCGGCAAGACGATCACCGACCCGGGCTTTCTGCGCGCCTACGTCGAGTCCTCTGACGACGAGTCGGCCGAGGCGGAGGACGCCGAGCGCCGCCTGCCGAACCTGGTCAAGGATCAGCCACTCACCGCGCGGGAGCTGGCGGCGGTCGGGCACAGCACTCAGCCGCCGGCCCGCTACACCGAGGCCTCCCTGGTCAAGGCGTTGGAGGAGTTGGGCATCGGGCGGCCGTCCACCTACGCGTCGATCATGCAGACGATCCAGGACCGGGGGTACGTGGCCAAACGCGGCCAGGCGCTGATCCCGTCGTTCCTGGCCTTCGCGGTGATCGGGTTGCTGGAGCGGCACTATCCGCGGCTGGTCGACTACAACTTCACCGCCAGCATGGAGAACGAGTTGGACGAGATCGCGTCCGGCGACCACCAGGCGGTGGACTTCCTCACCTCGTTCTACTTCGGCAGCGACACCGCCGGAGACGAGTCGGTCGCCCGCTCCGGTGGTTTGAAACGGCTGGTCACCGAGAAGCTCGCCGAGATCGACGCCCGCAGCGTCAACTCGATCCCGCTCGGTGCCGACGACGAGGGTCGTCAGGTCGTCGTGCGGGTCGGCCGCTACGGTCCGTACCTGCAGCGGTTCCTGCCGGGCGCGGAGGGTGTCGACCACGCGGCGGCCGGGTCGAACGGTGCCGGCGCGGCGGGCGATGCCGGCGGTGCCGAGCCGGTGGCCGGCGGCGGTGACGAGGCGGAGGGCGCGGCAGCCGGAGCCGGCGGGGACCGCGTCTCGCTGCCGGAGGGGATCGCGCCGGACGAGCTGACCCCAGAGAAGATCAACGAACTGTTCCTCGGCGGTGGCGGCGAGCGCAAGCTCGGCGAACATCCGGAGACCGGCGAGCCGATCGTGCTCAAGTCCGGCCGGTTCGGCCCGTACGTCGCCAGTGGCGAGCGCCGCTCCTCGTTGCTGCGGTCCCAGTCGCCGGAGACGCTGAGCATCGCCGAGGCGCTGCGGCTGCTGTCGCTGCCCCGGGTGGTCGGGGTGGCACCGGACGGCGCCGAGGTGCTCGCCGCCGCCGGCCGGTACGGCCCGTACGTCAAGAAGGGCGACGAGTTCCGGTCCCTGGAGTCCGAGGAACAGTTGTTCACCGTCTCGCTGGACGAGGCGCTGGCGTTGCTCGCCGCGCCGAAGACCCGGCAGCGGCGGGCCGCCGCGCCACCGTTGCGGGAGATGGGCGCGGATCCGCTCACCGAGCGCCCACTGGTGATCAAGGATGGCCGGTTCGGACCGTACGTGACCGACGGCGAGAGCAACGCTTCGCTGCGGCGTGGTCAGACGCCCGAGTCGTTGACGATCGAGCAGGCGTCGGAGATGTTGGCCGAAAAGCGGGCGAAGGGCCCAGCGCCGCGTAAGAAGGCGGCGAAGAAGGCGCCGGCGAAGAAGACCACCGCCAAGACCGCCGGCGCGAAGAAGACCGGTACCAAGGCGACCGGTACCAAGGCGACCAGCGCGAAGAAGACCGCGGTCAAGAAGGCAGCGCCGAAGAAGGCGACTGCCAGCCGGGCCGCCGACCAGTCCGACGACTCTTGACGCTCTCCTGACCGCACTTCCGGCCGGCGGTGGCCTGCCGCCGGCCGGGATCGCTATGAATGATCTTCGTAAATGATCTTCATGGTCAGGATGATGTGGGACAGGTGAATACCGATATCCGTTTCGCTCGTTAATCCGAGTAACGTTTTTGATCTCACTGCTGCCGACGGTGGTTCCGACGCGCGGGGGATCTTTCTCGGAAGGAGTGGGACGAGTGTCGACACCACCAGCCGTCACCAGTGGCCCGCTGCGGCGGGTGCCGGTCCAGGGGCGCAGTCTCGCCCGGGTCCAGCGCATGCTCGACGCGTGCGCCGAGATCGTGGACGAGGTTGGCTACGAGGGTCTGACGACGACCCTGCTCGCCGAACGAGCCGAGGTGGCCATCGGTTCCGTCTATCAGTTCTTCCCGGACAAGCGGGCGATCGTGCAGGCGCTGACGCTGCGCAACATCGACGCGTACGTGCAGCGGCTCAACGAACGGGTCACCGGCGGCGAGTTCGACCACTGGTGGGACGGCGTCGCCGCCGGCATCGACGAGTACATCTGCATGCACCGTACGGTGCCCGGATTCCGCACCCTGCACTTCGGCGACGTGGTCGACGTGCGGCTGCTGGACGAGAGCCGGGACAACAACGCGGTGATCGCCAGTGAGCTGTCCAAGGTCCTGGTGGGTCGCTTCGGCATCCCGGACGAACCCCGGCTGCGGTTCGCGCTGCAGATCGCGGTGGAGGCCGCCGACGCGCTGATCAAACTGGCGTTCCGGCGCACCGCCGAGGGCGACGACAGCGTACTGCGCGAAGCGAAGGCACTGATCCGCGAGTACCTGCACCGCCACGTCGACCCCGCCGCAACCGGCGACGGTGCCCGCGACCGTGACCGACCCGGGTGAGCGCCGGGATTAGAGTGTCACCGGGGCCCCGCCGCCGGGCCGACGGGGAGGAACGGTCATCGACGACAACGCCAGCAGTCAGCAGCGCGGTGGTACGTCCGACACGCCACCGGCCGACCAGACTGCCGCTTCGGTCGATTTGTCCGGCCTGCCAGCGCTGCGTTCGGTGTTGCGCATCCGTCCGTTCCGGCGGCTGTGGATCGTGCTCGGGGTCGCCTCGTTCAGCGACTGGCTGGGCCTGCTCGCCACCTCGATCTTCGCGGCCGGGCAGGTTTCCGGCGGCGCGGCCCAGGGCGCGGCGTTCGGCGGTGTCATCGCCGTACGGCTGCTGCCGGCGTTGGTCCTCGGCCCGGTCGCCGGGGTGCTCGCCGACCGGTTCGACCGGCGCTACACGATGGTCATCTGCGACCTGCTCCGGTTCGTGCTGTTCGCCTCCATCCCGCTGCTGCCGATGTTCGGCGCCAGCGGCGCCCTCACGGTGGCCTGGGCTGCGATCGCGATCTTCCTGATCGAGACGATCACGTTGATCTGGATCCCGGCGAAGGAAGCGGCGGTCCCCAACCTGATCCCGAAGGCCCGGCTGGAGATCGCCAACCAGCTCACCCTGATCGCCACGTACGGGCTCACCCCGGTGCTCGCCGCGATCAGCCTGGCCGTCCTCGACGCCGCCGTCCGAGCGGCGACGGTGACCGATCTGCCATCCTGGGCGGAGCCGGCGCAGCTGGCGCTGTTCTTCAACGCCGCCTCCCGACTGGCCACCGCGATCGTGGTCTTCTACGGCATCAAGGAGATCAGCGGGCGGGCCGGCGCCGCCGGGCACGCCGATCAGAGCCTTATCCGGCAGTTCGTCGAGGGATGGCGGTTCATCGGCCAGACCCCGCTGGTCCGCGGCCTGGTGCTGGGCATCTTCGGCGCGTTCGCCGGTGGCGGCATCGTGATCGGCACCGCGAAATTCTTCACCGCCTCGCTGAGCGCCGGTGACGCCGCGTTCTACCTGCTCTTCGCGGCGATCTTCGTCGGTCTGGGCGCCGGGATCGGGCTGGGCCCGACGGTGGTGCGCGACCTGTCCCGGCGGCGCTGGTTCGGGCTCAGCATCGTGCTGGCCAGCGGCTCGGTGCTGATCCTCGCTCTGTCCATCCATCTGTCCATGGCCATCCTCGGCGCGGTGCTGGTCGGAGCGGCGGCCGGGATGGCCTTCCTGGCCGGGATCACCCTGCTTGGCGGGGAGATCGCCGACGACGTCCGGGGCCGGGTCTTCGCCGTGGTGCAGACCGGCACCCGGGTGGTGCTGATGCTGGCCATCTCGGTCAGCAGCGTGCTGGTCGGCGTGGGCGGCTCCCGCCAGCTGCAGATCGCCAACCTGGGCGTCTCGTTCTCCTCGACCCGGTTGCTGCTGCTGCTCGCCGGGGTGTTCGGCATCTTCGCCGGGCTCAGCGCCTTCCGCCAGATGGACGATAAACCGGGCGTTCCGGTCCTGGCCGACCTGTGGGGGTCGATCCGGGGGCGGCCGTTGACGTCGGCGGAGCCGTTCACCGCGAACGGGGTCTTCGTCGTCTTCGAAGGCGGCGAGGGCGCCGGCAAGTCGACACAGGTGACGGCGTTGGCACAGGCGCTGCGCGAGCGCGGCCGGGAGGTGGTGGTGACCCGCGAACCGGGGGCCAGCGGCCTCGGCGAGAAGATCCGCCGGCTGGTGCTCGACGGCGGACCGGACGCGCCGTCGCCCCGCGCGGAGGCACTGCTGTACGCCGCCGACCGGGCCCACCACGTGGCGACCGTGGTCCGGCCGGCGCTGGCCCGGGGCGCGGTGGTGGTCAGCGACCGCTACGTCGACTCGTCGCTGGCGTACCAGGGTGCCGGACGGACCTTGCCGGTCGACGAGGTCTCCTGGCTCTCCTCCTGGGCCACTGGCGGCCTCAAACCCGACCTGGTCGTGCTGCTGGACATCGAGCCGCTGGCCGGCCTGGACCGGGTGCAGCGGCGCGGGACCGGCGCCGACCGGTTGGAGAGCGAGTCGCTGGCGTTCCACGAACGGGTCCGGTACGCGTTCCTCGACCTGGCCGCCGCCGACCCGAAACGCTACCTGGTGCTGGACGCCACCCGGGGCGTCGACGAGGTACGCGGCGCGGTGCTCGACCGGGTCGAGGTGCTGACCGGCCGGGCCGACCCAGCGGCGCCCGCCGAGCCGACAGCCGACGCCGAGCCGAAGGCCGCCACCGAAGCGGGGCGGCGGACATGACGACCGCGACCGTGCCCACCGACGTTTTCGCCGACCTGGTCGGCCAGGACGAGGCGGTGCAGACCCTGCGCCGGGCCGCAGCGGCAGCCGGCGAACTGCTCGCCGCCGGTGACGGTGACCCGCCGCTGTCGGCCGGAGCGATGACCCACGCCTGGATCTTCACCGGGCCGCCCGGCTCCGGGCGGTCGGTGGCCGCCCGCGCGCTGGCCGCCGCGCTGCAGTGTGTGTACGGACAGGGCTGCGGCCGGTGCGCCGGCTGCCACACCACCCGGGCCGGTACGCACGCCGACGTCCGGTTCGTCGTGCCGGACGGCCTGTCGATCAGCGTCGGCGAGATGCGCGCGCTGGTGCTGCGGGCGGCCAGCACCCCGTCGGGCGGACGCTGGCAGGTACTGGTGATCGAGGACGCCGACCGGCTCACCGAGGCAGCCGGCAACGCGCTGCTCAAGGCGATCGAGGAACCGCCGCCCAGGACGGTGTTCCTGCTCTGCACGCCGTCCACCCACCCGGACGACATCTCGGTCACCATCCGGTCCCGCTGCCGGGTGGTCAGCCTGCGGCAGCCGCCGGCCGAGGCGGTCGCCCAGGTGCTGGCCGAGCGGGACGGCGTACCGGCCGAGACCGCCGTCTGGGCGGCGGCGGCCGCGCAGGGGCACGTCGGCCGGGCCCGGCGGCTGGCCCAGGACCCGCAGGCGCGGGAGCGCCGGGACGCCGTTCTGGCGGTGCCGCGCCGGCTCACCACGGTCGGAGCCTGCTTCGACGCCGCGTCGGCGTTGATCGCCGCCGCCGAGGCAGAGGCCGAGGCGGCGGTCGCCGAGATCGACGCGGCGGAGCGTACGGCGCTGCAGACCGCGCTGGGTGCCGGCGGCACCGGACGCGGCGCCGCCGGCGCGGCCCGGGGGACCGCCGGGCAGATCAAGGAGCTGGAACGGCGGCAGAAGTCCCGGGCCACCCGGGCGCAGCGGGACGCGTTGGACCGGGCGCTGGTCGATCTGGCCGGCTTCTACCGGGACGTCCTGGTTTCCGCGCTGCGGGCCCCGGTGGCCCCGGTGCACACCGACATCGCCGGGCTCACCGGCGCAGCTGCCGAAAAGTGGACAGCGGAGTCGGCGCTGCGCCGGCTGGAAGCAGTGCTGAGCTGCCGAGAAGCGATCACCGGCAACGTCAAGCCACGGATCGCCGTCGAAGCGATGATGCTCAGCCTCTGGCGCGGCTAGGTCACTGCCGGTACGGTTCGGTGCCGTAGCGCAGCCCAATCCGTACGTAGGGTGCAGACCGGTTTGTGCCCGCTTGCCGACGATGGTGAGGACCCCGTGGTACGGCAGATCGACGAGGCGTGGATCGAGAACGCGGTCGAGCGGTACCGCCAGATCGAGGCCCGGCAGGTCGAGTTCGACAAGGCGGTGCACACCGTCGAGGTGACGGTGCGCTCGCCGGACGGGTCCGTCGAGATCGTGGTCAACGCCGCCGGCACCGTGACCGACGTGCGGATTCTCGGTCCACTGCACACCCGGAGCAACACCGAACTGGCCGGCGCGGTGCGGTCCACGGTGGCGGCGGCCGCCGACGCCGCCCGCTGGGCGCGCGAGAAACTGTGGGCCGAGACGTTCGGCGCCCACCCGTCGCTGCGGGAGGTCTGACATGGACACCACCGTGCAGCTGATCGCCGCCGAGGTGAAGCGGTGCGCCGACCCACCGGCCGGTGTCAGACGCCAATTTACCCGGGGGTGCCGACCCCCCAACCACCGGGCTTTCTCTTCTCTACACCCTAAGCCTCCCAAAAGCCTCTCCCCG